>CAZHBA010000092.1:0-61326 GCA_964530225.1 uncultured Rhodospirillaceae bacterium
CGCCAGGATCTCCGCGACCTCGACATGGCGGCTCTCGGCCACCGATTTTATGCCTGCCTTCACCACGGCCAGAGATTCCGTGGCGCTGTTGCCGCCGACCTCCGGCGCCGCGCCGCCGTCTGTCGCATCGGCCCATTCGATCAGCTCTTCGGCCAGGGTATCGAACTTGTCGACCGCGACCGGCGTCTGGCCGGTCTCGCCCTGCTTGTGGCTCCGTAGCCCATCGAACAGATTGTAATAGGCACTCATCTTCTTGCCGTAGATGTTCATCACGTAGTATTCCGAAGCCGAGGCGTAGCTAGTCGACAGCGACGAGATGGCACCGTTTTTGTGGTGCATCATCAGCGTGCCCACATCCGGATTGTCGCCGGGCAATACCAATTGCGAAGCCATGCCGGACACCGACTGGATCGGGCCGAGCAACATCATCAGCACGTCGACATAGTGCAGGCCGATCTGCAGCATGACGCCGCCGGGCATGCCTTCGGCGGTGTAGCGCCAGTGACCGGGCTCAAATTGGCCCTCACGGTCGCGGCTGATATTGGCCTCGGCCTGCACCATGACGCCGAAGTCACCGGCGTCGATGCGTTCTTTGATCCAGCGAAAATGGCCTTCGCGGCGGCGCTGATAACCAACACCAAGGGTTACACCGGCATTGGCGCAGGCTTTGGTGATCGCCTTGGCCTCGCCAATGGTGTTGGCGATCGGCTTGTCGAGGAATACGTGCTTGCCCGCTGCTGCCGCCGCTTTCGTCGTCTCCAAATGAACGTGGTTAGGTGTGGTGTTGATGATTCCTTTGATACTGTCGTCGGCGAGGATTTCTTCGAGGCTTTCGGCGCCGGCGCAGCCATACTTGTTGGCAAAGGCCTGGCGCCTGTCGGGTGAGCGGGTGAAGCAGGAGGCAATTTCGACGCGGCCAGCAGTGCGTTTTGTGGCGTCTGCTAGCACATCCGACCACCAGCCGATACCGAGGGAAGCGACCCGAAAGGGCAATGAACTCATGGGGGTGTCTCCTTGTTTGCTGGACCCGTCACCCGTCTGTTGAGCCGCGCGGCGCGCAGTGACCAGAGGATCGACAATAGGGAAAGAATAAGAAAGCCAAGGCTGATCGGAGAAGTGAAAAAGATCGCGATATCGCCCTGCGATGAGGTCAGGGCGACGCGCAGATTTTCTTCCAGCTGGCGGCCCAGGACTAGGGCCAGCAATAGTGGCACCACGGGCATGTCGAGCCAGCGCATGGCCAATCCAATAAATCCGAAGAACAGCATCACATAGACATCAAAGAAATTATTGCGCAGCGCAAAACTGCCGACCACGCACAGCACGGCCACCGTCGGCATGAGCAATGCCCGCGGCGTTGCTAGGAGCTTGACCAGCACCCGCAGCGCCGCCAACGCGATGATGAAGTTAAAGATGTTGGCCCAGAAAAACGAGAAGATCAGTCCATAGGCGAAGTCGGCGCGCTCGAGGAACATCAACGGCCCTGGCGCCAAGCCATGGATTATCAGGGCGCTGATCAAGATCGCTGTCACCGGGTCGCCCGGAATACCCAGGGTCATCATCGGGATCAAGGCGCCGCCGGTCACCGCGTTGTTGGCCGATTCTGGTGCCGCCACGCCTTCGACCGCGCCGTTGCCGAAGTTGTCAACCTGTTTGGAAGCCCGGCGCGTATAGTCGTAGCTGATAAAGGCCGCGATGGGGCCGCCGGCGCCGGGCAGGATGCCGAGAAAAGCTCCTGTCAACGAGCCGATCGACACTGGCAGGCGGATCGCTTTCAAATCAGGTAGCTTCGGCAATACCGAAGTGAGACGCGTCTGTATCCGGCTGGCGGAGCCGGTGCCTTTGGTCAGATTGCTCACCAGTTGCGGAATGGCGAACAGACCGATCATGGCGGTGAGAAAGTGCACGCCGGCCATCAGGTTGACCTGCCCGAATGTAAAGCGCTGGGTGCCCATCACTGGGTCCTGGCCGATGGTGACGATGGCCAGCCCGATGGCGCCCGACAGCAAGCCCTTGACCAGGGACTTGGCGGCGAAACTGCAGATAATAGTGAGACCGAAGAACACCACCGCGAACATGTCCTCGGTGCGGAATTTGAGCGCCACATCCGCGAGTAGTGGCGCGATCAGGAATAGGAAAAAGAAACTGACCAGGCCGCCAACGAAGCTGGCGGTGATAGCGACACCAAGCGCGCGGCCGGCTTCGCCGCGCGCCGCCATAGGATAGCCGTCCATGGCGGTAGCCGAGGCCGACGGCGTACCGGGAATATTGAGCAGCACAGCAGAGAAACTCCCGCCGGTCATGCCGCCGACATACAGTCCTAGTAGCAGCGCGATGGAAATATCCGCGGGCAGCACGAAGGTGACCGGCAACACAACGATGATGCCAGTGCTAATGGTCATACCAGGAATCATGCCGACGACGAGCCCAAAAAGGACTCCGATACCGGTCGAAAGCAGCACCAGTAGGCCGGTCGCCTGTGTCAGGCCGATTAGGATATCCGGGTTCATAAAAACACCACGGAAAACAAATCGGGGAAAACACCAAGCGGCAGGAAAACGTTAAAGCCATGACGGAATAAAACATAGAGAAACACCGTCATGGCGATTGAGCCAAGGGTGATCCAAGGCCAGCGCCGTTCGCCGTACAGCACCATCAACACGGCGAAAAATGGTGTCGTCGTCACCAGGAAGCCGAGGCCGGGTAAGATCGTGAGATATAACACGAAGGTGCCGAGCGCCCATACTGTTTGCCAGCGCTGCGTCGGATCCATCGACGGTTGTTCGATCCCGTTCTCCGTTTTTCCCAATATACCTTGGAGAAGCAATCCGGCTGACAGGGCAAACAGGATTACTGTGTTGACCCAGGGAAAGAAGGGCGGACCGGGAGTATCCGGTAGACTACGCTCAGGCAACAGCGTGGTCAGTGCGCCGTAACCGATAGTCAGTACGAGCAACGCCGCGGCGGCGATGATGTTGCGTCGTCGCATGCTGTGCTAGTTCAAACTGCGTGATTTCGATTGAAGAGAGGGTCCGTCCCACATTTGGGACGGACCGCTCCATGTTAAACTATTGAGTTTTTAATAGGCCGGCGCTGGCGAAAATGGCGCGCACTTTGGCGTCCTCTTCGGCTAGCAACGTGGCGAAGGCCTCGTTACCCAAAGGGGCTATCGTGAACCCTTTTTTCTTGGCTAGGTCTTTAAATGCTTTCGAATTCGCCGCCTTGGTCATGGCCTCGGCGAGGGTCTTCTTGATGTTATTCGGTGTTCCCGGCGGGACGGAAAGGCCGCGGAACAAATCGAGTGAGGCGTTGAACCCAAGCTCCTTCGCCGTCGGTACGTTGGGGAATATTGCGCTGCGCTTGTCCGACGGCACGGCCAGGAGGCGTAGCTTGCCCGCCTTAGTCAGATTTACCGCACCGGTCAGAGGCGCGATCATGGCATTCGCCTCGCCGTTTAGAACCGATTTGTTCCGTCCTTTGATACCCTTGGGCAGATGGATGACCTCGCAACCCGCAGCGTTCATCAGCATGACGGCGGCAGTATGGGTCGAACTGCCGGTGCCGGCATTGGCAACCTTCAATGTGCCGGGCGCTGCCTTGCAAGCGCTGACGAACTCGCCAAAATCTTTCCAGGGGGCATCAGCCCTGACTGCGAAGGGCTGCGGCTGGAATTCCACCCGGCCGACATGGTCGAGCGCGTCATAAGCGAAATCGGTGTTGCCGAGATTTGTCGAGGTCAGCACCGAGGTCGAGTTCCACGCCACTGTATGACCGTCCGGCTTAGCGTTTTTAACGTGGGTATAGGTTATCGCTCCGCCGCCGCCGGGCCGGTTGACCGGCGTTACGGGAACGCCGAGAACTTTGCTCATTTCCTTGGCCAGTAAACGGCCTTCGATGTCGGCGCCACCGCCGGCGCCGAAGGGAATGACAAACTCGATTGGTTTATCGGGAAACGCTAGCGCTGGCGTGGCCACTGCGGCGATGCCGAGTACTATGGCGTTGGTTAATGTGTGTCGTAAAAAGCTCATAATTTTCCCCCTTGCTAATGGTCCTTTTGGACCCACTAAATCGATGCTCCCACGGCTTCAACCGCGGCTGTTGCGATGTCTTGATCTTGCTGCCAGTCACCGCCGCTGACGCCAATGCCACCCAGGCATTCACCGTCTATGAGGATGGGAAATCCCCCTTCTATTGCGGTCCAGCGCTGGGCGCCCGCCGCGAGCGAAAGGCCGATGGCGTGTAGCGTATCCAGGTCCTGACCTTGCGCGCCCTTGGTGGTGGTGGGCCGCCTGTTCGAGGCGGCGGTTACCGCCTTGGTGGTTGATGAATGCACCGTGTGAAACCGGCCGCCGTCCATACGCTCGAGCACCAGCATATGGCCGCCGCTATCGACGATGGCGACGGTAACCGCGATGCCTATTTCCTCGGATTTCACGATCGCTGCAGCCAGCATCTGCTTGGCACCAGCCGTGGTTAGACGTTGGGTCGAGACAAATGACATTGTTACTTAACTCTCCCTCAAAACGCGTGCCGATTATACTTATTGTTCAGCGCAGCGGATAATGGGTTCTGGAGGCGCTAAAGTCTATAGAATCGGCTGCCTCATTAGTATCATGGCGGTTATGTCGTGGCGTTGGGGGTCTTTCTTGCACCGGCTCGGATTAGCGCTTGCCGTGTTTTCCGTGGCGGGAGCTGTCATATTGAACGCTGCGACGCTTCAGCTACGTCTGGAGGCCCAGAGAAACTTGCGGTATCTGGCACCCGAAACGAGCGAACAGCAAACAGAGTTGTCGAATGCCCATAGTGATGCGAGGGTTAGCTCCGAAAACCTGAGGCGCTCGCTCACGTTCGGCGGTATTTAGATCGCCGGTGGCCTGTTCGCCTACGGCCTTGGAGTAAGTGCACGGAACGCAGCAGGCGGGCGGCGACGGAGGAGATTCAGAAAATGAGCAAGAAAATTGCCGTGCTGGGCACCGGTGCCAACGGTGCATCCATCGCCGCCGATCTCACTAATGCCGGTCTCGATGTGGTGCTCATCGAGCAGTGGCCGGCCCATGTGGAGGCGATGCGTGAATACGGCGTGCGCATCGAAATGCCGGAAGAGACGGTCACCACCCAGGTGCGCGCCTACCATTTGTGCGAGATCGCCACCTTCGACGAGCCCTTTGATGTCGTGTTGCTGGTGATGAAGGCCTATGATACGCCGTGGGCGTGCCAACTCATCAGGCCGTATCTAAAAGACGACGGCCTGCTCGCTGGGGTGCAGAACGGCATGACCATCGATGCCATCGCAGACGTTGTCGGTTCCGAGCGCACCATCGGCTGCGTTATCGAGATATCGTCGCAGATGTTTAACCCGGGCCAGATCAAGCGGCAATCGCCGCCGGATCGCTCGTGGTTCGCTGTCGGCAGCATCGACCCGGCGACGGCGGGCCGCGAAGGCGAGGTGCAGGAATTGCTCGCCCATGCGGGTACCTGCGTCATTTCGTCGGATATCCGCTCGGCCAAATGGATGAAATTGATCAGCAATTGCACCACCCTGGCGACGACGGCGATCTTCGGTGTGCCCATTGCCGAGGCCGCCAACACGCCGGGCATGCGCGAGGTCATGCTGCGCTCCGGTACGGAAGCCCTGACGGCGGGCCAGGATATCGGCCTGCATATTGAACCCATTTTTGGCCTCACCGAGAACGATGTTCAACAGTCCAACCGGCTGGTTGAGTTGTTGCTCGATAAGCTGACCAGCACCTACATCATGTCGGATACCATCACCACCGTGCTGCAGGACCATATGAAAAACCGTAAAAGCGAGGTCGATGACATCAATGGCTGGGTGGTCGAAGGGCAGGGGAAACTCGGCAAGGCGGCACCGGTCAATGCGGCAATCGTTGAAATTTCCAACCGCATCAAACGCGGCGAGGTCGAACCCAGCCCGGCCAATCTGGAGCTACTCAGGACGTTAGTGGCGGACGGCTAAGGCGCGCTCAAATCAGCTCGAAATAGCGCGCCAGTTCCCAATCGGTGACATACTTGGCGAAGCTGCGAACTTCCCAGTCGCGGGTGGCGGCGAAGTGGTCGACAAAGGTGTCGCCGAACCAGTCGCGGGCAATCGCGGATTGACTGAATGTCGTTGTGGCGTCGCTGAGCGAGCGGGGCAGGGAGAGTTCGGTGGACCATTCGGCCTCGTAGGCGTTGCCGGTGACCGGCGCCGTCGGTGCGATCTCTTGTTCGATCCCGTGCAATCCGGAGGCGATCGCTGCCGCCAGGGCAAGATAGGGATTGGCGTCGGAACCGGGGACCCGGTATTCGACACGCTGGCTCTCCGGTCCGCCGGAAATGACCCGCAGGGCGCAGGTGCGGTTGTCCATGCCCCAACTGGCCTCGGTAGGCGCCCACTGATCCGGCACCAATCGGCTGTAGGAATTGACGGTCGGCGCGGCCAGCACGGTCATTTCTGGCATCAGGTTTTGTTGCCCACCGATGAAGTAACGCATGGTGTCGTTGATTGAATTTTCTGTATTGGGATTATGAAAGGCAGCAATGCCATCGGCCTTGCGTGTTAGCGATAGATGGATGTGGCCCGACTGGCCGGCTTGCTGCGACGACCATTTGGCCATGAAGGTCGCGATCAGACCGCGCCGCTGGGCGAGAATTTTGATTATGGTCTTGAACAGCGCGGCGCGGTCGGCCGCGGCCAGCCCATCGGTGACCGTAATTGCAGCCTCGATGACGCCGGGCCCCATCTCCTCGTGCACGCCTTCCAGCGGGATGTCTATCGCCGTACAGATATCGAGAATGTCGCTGTAGAAGTCGCCTAATGCGCCGGTACGCAACAGGGAATAGCCGGTGTTGCCCGGCGCGATGGGCTTGAGGTCGCGGTAGTTTTTATCGCGGATGGAGTGGGGTGTTTCCAAGAAGACGAAGAATTCGTACTCGAAGGCGGCGTTGACCCGGTAGCCCATTTTATCAGCGCGGGCGAGAACCCGGTGCAACAACCCGCGCGGGCACACCGCTTCAGCGTCGCCGGTAAACTCGGCGAGGAATAGCCAGCGGCCGTCTTCGAAGGGAATTTGCCGGCCGGTCTCGGGTACCACCCGCACCAGCGCATTGGGCCAGCCGGTATCCCAGCCGGTCATCTGTGTATTGTCGTAGAGCTGGTCGTCGGAATCCCAGCCCAGAACCACGTCGCAGAAGCCGAAGCCGTCGGCTAGCGCATGAGCGAATTTGTCGCGGTGCATGAACTTGCCGCGCAACAGGCCATCGATATCGAACACGCCTATCTTGACATGCTCGTTGGCGCCGGCACGAACCCGTGCCTCGGCGTCTACCGCGTCGCTGATAGGAGCCCCTGTCATTCCAATTTAATTCTCTTCCCAACCCAATTTTCGGCGATTCTTAAGACTGTTAGTCTACACTGGCAATGCTCGCCGAGAAGTGATCCTAAAAGCCAGCAAAACATGCTAATGTAGGGGCGTATTTAAACGATTAAACGTGGGGTAAGCCCGTGACAATTGAAGCGTGAGTCATCCTGGCGGTTCTCGCCTTGGCCATTGTTTTTGGTACCTGGTCGGCGCTGAAGACCGAGGATAGCTGGGACAAGAAGCCGGTCGAAGACGAGGATAATTTCGACTACCACAAGGCGACGCTGGGTATCTATCGGGAACCCGGTGATGAGCAGTGGCAAAAAGACCTGGCGTTGCTGCGCGTGGACCAAAAGCACCGCCTCTGTTGAGATTAGGCGCGGGCGCAAAGCTCCTCTCCAATGGGAAGAGATCCAGCTGGCTGATACAATACTCCCCACCTAAATTCTCCTCCACAAGGGGGGCTTTACTCCTTCATGTCGGCACCACCTTAACTCTTTCCCCCTTGATGGGGGTCGGGGAGGGGGTGATTTCCCTACTCTACGAAAAGTGAAGGACGAGGCAGGCCGGCAAAAGCTAGTTCCAGTCCTCGGCATAGCCGAAGTTGCGCGCCGCATAGTCGGCGTGAAATTCCCCAAATGTGACCGGCGGATACTTGGCCGGATTATCTGGCCCCTGGCAGGTCCGCGGACATTTCAGCACCGCATTGACGCTGGGATAAAGGAAAAAGATGTTCGAGTAACGGCTTTCTTCAACATCGGCGCGCACCCGGTGAGGCGTGGCGATATAGGCGTCGTTGATCCAGTGCACCAGCGTATTGCCGATGTTGACCAGGATCGCCTCGGGGATCACCGGCTGCTCGATCCATTTTTCCGATTGGGTGAAGATTTCCAGACCCGGTCGCGTCGCCGGTGGAATCAGCGACAGGAACGAGATGTCCTTGTGGCCGGGTAGGGTGACCTGGTTGGCCTCTATATCGACCGGAGGATAGTAGGCGATGCGGGTCATCGAACTGGCGCGCTCGAAGAACGGATCGAAGAAGTCTGGCGGCATGTCCAGCGACACCGATAGTGGCGGCAGCAGCTTCACGCCGAGCGCCTGGAACGCGCAGTGAAATTCCATGAAGGCTTCGTGCATCCCCGGCGCGATAGCGGGGTCGGGCCATTTGTTGTGGCCGCGGAAGCGAATGTTCTGGCCATAGTCGGGGTCGTTGGTCGGCAGGTCGAAGGTGAATTTAAACGCTTCGCTGGGCTGGCTGTTATATGCCGTCGAGCGTTTTTCGAAGGTGTCGGTGTGAACGGCCACGTTGGGCGGCATGTAGCCGCACTGGTGGCGGTTCATTCGCACTTTCAATTTATCTTCCGTTGGCAGCGCAAAAAAGCGTCGCGAAGCGTCGAAGGCGCGCGCAACGGTGCTGTTGTCCATGCCGTGATTGACGATAAACATAAATCCAATCTCGGTGCAGGCGCGGTGCATCTGTTCCGCCACGCTTGCCACGGCGCTAGCGTCACCCGCCAACAGCGGACCGATATCGATGATTGGTATATCTTCACCGGTGGCGGAGACCGCTGGTGGGGCAATACCTGATTGCATGCTCATTCCTGGTCTTCGCCGTAGCCAAAATTACGCGCCGTGTACCCGGCGTGGAATTCACCAAAGGTGATCTATGGATATTGTGCTCGGTAACCGGGGCTCTGGCAACTCGGCAGACACTCCCGTACTGTATCCGCACCCGGGCTGAGGAAAAATATAATCGAATAGCGGGTTTCCTCTTCTCGACGTACGGCCTTTACAAATGTCTCGTGCCGAGAGGCGTGACCCATCTGTCCGCGAGATTTTTCAGCACCAGCCGCCTGTGGCAGTGGTGCGGTGCGTCTTCGCTTCATAAGAAACTGGCGTCCATAAGGCTCGCCGGATCGACAACACCCTCGACGCGCCGCCCGGCGAGTAAATCTATGAAGCGCTGTCCGTAGCTGTCCCCGTCAATCTTTTTTGCCCAGTAGTCGTCGAACATATCCGGTGTTGGCGTAAACAGCAGCTCGGTTTGACAACCGATCTCGCCAATCTATTTCAAGAAGAACTCCAGGTCGTGTCTTTGGCAAACCCCAACAATTGCGAACTCCGGTTGAGGCGCACGTCAATCAATATCTGCACCCTAGCGTTGTTCAGGCGACCGAAAAAATCCGCCATCGATGTCTTGGTGAAGCCGATGGTGAAAAGGGCATGTCGCTTTTCCATCTTGAGCTGGCCGAGCTATTTTAAGGATAAATACTCCCTCCCCAACTCTCCCCCACAAGGGGGGAGTAACGGCGGTGCGGATTGTGCCGTTAAAGTTTTTTCCTTGATGGGGGAGAACCTAGGTCGGGGGTGAAGTTTTCTACTGCGCCGCCTGCTTCGCCACCTCTCGTTCGCGTAGCACCTTGCGTTGGATCTTACCGGTCGTCGTCATCGGCAGCTCGGTGACGAATTCAACCTCACGCGGATATTCGTGGGCAGCGAGGCGGCGTTTGACATGCTCCTGTACTTCGATGGCCAGATCGTCCGACGGTTCGAAACCGTCGTTCAAGATCACGAACGCCTTGACCCGCTCGGTGCGCGCTGGGTCGGGAGCGCCGATCACCGCAGACATGGCCACCGCCGGGTGGCCGAACAGGCAATCCTCCACTTCCGCCGGGCCGATGCGGTAACCCGCCGAGGTGATTACATCATCGGCGCGGCCGACGAAGAAAATCCAGCCATTCTCGTCCTGGGTCGCGGTGTCGCCGCTGACCAGCCATTGGGCTCCGTCTTCGCCGGTGACAAATTTGTCTCGCGTCGCCTCCGGCTGCTGCCAATATTCTAGGAACATAATCGGATTGGGCGCTCTGCAGCAGATACTACCCAGTTCGCCCGGTGCGACGCGGCGTCCCGCCTCATCGAGGATAGCCAGATCGAATCCCGGCGAGGCGCGGCCCATGGAGCCGGGCGGCGGCGTCATGATGCCGCCACAGCAGCCCACCATGACGTTGCACTCGGTTTGGCCGTAGGCCTCGTTGATAATCACGCCGAGGGTCTCTTGGCCCCAGCCTATGAGCTCGGAGCCGAGCGCTTCGCCACCGGAGAACACGGTGCGCAGACTGTAGTTCCAGCGGTCGCGCGGGTTTGCCACCTGGCGCATCATCTTTAGGCCCGTCGGCGGGACGAAGGCGACATTGATGCCGAAGCGAGCGATCAGTTCGAACGCCGCTTCTGCGTCGAACTTGCCCGGTGGGTTGATAACTTGGGGCACACCGCGGTAAAGCGCCGGCATCATCACGTCGAACAAGCCGCCGATCCATGCCCAGTCGGCCGGCGTCCAGGCGACGTCGCCGGGTTGCGGAAAGAAGTCGAAGATCATCTCGACACCGGGCATGTGGCCGATCAAGACGCGGTGGGCGTGCAGTGCGCCCTTGGGCGGGCCGGTGGTGCCCGAGGTGTAGATCAGCAGCGCCGGATCCTCGGCCAATGTGTCCACGGGGCCGAACTTGTCGGATGCGCCAGCCAGCTCGTCGTGGAAATCCAACGCGCCGCCGGCGCCGTCGTCGCAGGAGCCGTCGATCGACAGCACCAGTTCCAGATCGGGTAGGCGGTCGCGGATCTCGGCAATCTTGGCGGCGTTGGCGCGGTCAGTGATGAGGGCGCGGGCACCGGAATTTGCCAGCCGGTACTCCAACGCATCAGCGCCGAACAGAACGAATAGCGGCACCGATACTAGACCGGCCTTGTAGATGGCGATGTGGGCGACCACCGTCTCGGGTGCTTGCGGCAACAGAATGCCGACCCGGTTGCTGCGGTTAAGACCGTGCGCCAGCAAGCGATTGGCGAGCCGGTTCGACAGGCGCTTCAGGTCGCTGAAGGTGTATTCGCGTACTTCGCTGCCGGGCAGCGGATGGATCAGCGCTACATCGCGCTGGCGCTGCTTGTCGCACACGGCGACTCCCATGTTGAAACGCTCGGGCACGCGCCAGCGATGGCGCGCACGCATGGCCTCGTAACTAGCCGCTGGTTTCATCTTTGTGCTGTCCCCAGATACGTCTAGCCGCGACGATAGCGCTGGATTACACGGGTAGGCAATGCCAAAGACCCAAATTAATGAAGCCGGTGGCCGATTCAGAAATGAGGGCTTTGAAGCGATAAAAGGGCTGATAACTGTGCCATTTAGGGTCACAAACTCGTGACGTTGTGTGATTTTTATTAACCAAGGAAACGGTTATCTCAATACCCGTGATCATTGTGCTTCTCCAATCTACTTACGCTTAGGGCAACTAATGGCAGCGCATGCGCCGCCATCTTTTTTTTCGGAGTGGGTCGCGCGATACTGCAATCGAAATGGAAGAACTGGGATGATCATCACATCTTTATTCACTACCCAAAAATGGAGCCGCGTCGGTGCGGCAGTCAGCGCCTTCGTCCTTCTTATAGTCGTGTCGGCGGCAGGCGAAGCCAATCCGGCGTTCTGGAAGCTCGAATGGCCGAACACGGATTTTTCAAAATCGAGTGTTCCATTTGACGAAATTTTCTCCGGTGGTGTGCCGAAGGATGGCATCCCGCCGATCGACAGGCCACGCTTCGCATCGATTGCGGATGTCAGTCGGCTGTATAAGGGCACCGAACCGGTTATAACGGTGAACGTCACCGGTGACGCCAAGGCTTATCCGTTAGGTATTCTGATGACCCATGAGATTGTCAATGATGAGCTTGGCGGCAAGCCCATCACGGTCACCTACTGTCCGTTGTGCAACTCCGCCATTGTGTTCGACCGCAATATCGACGGCAAAATTTACGACTTTGGTGTGTCCGGCAAACTGCGCAATTCCGACCTTGTAATGTGGGACCGGCAAACGCAAAGCTGGTGGCAGCAGTTCATCGGCGAGGGCATCGTCGGCGAAATGACTGGCACGAAGCTCACCATGCTGCCGGTGCGAGTTGAATCCTTCGATAAATTCAAAGGGCGCTTTCCCGATGGACAGGTGCTGGTGAGCCCGCGTGGTGGACCCGGGTTTAATCCCTATGCTGGCTATGATTCCTCGCCGCAGCCATTCCTCTACCGCGGTTCGTTTCCCGAAGGCATACGGCCGCTCGATTACGTTTTAGCGGTCGGCGGCGAGGCCTGGTCGATCGATTTGTTACGGCGCGAAAAGCGGGTGGAGAAGGGTGATTTAGTTATCACCTGGGAGCCGGGACAGAACGCCGCCATGGACGAGCGCAACATTTCCGACGGCCAAGATATTGGCAATATCGTCGTGCAGCGCAAAGAAGGCAGCAAGCTGGTCGACGCCGTTCACGATGTGACCTTTGCATTCTCGTTCCACGCCTTCAACAAGGGAGGCACGATTAATAAGTAGCCTGCCGCACCTATCCGCTACGTATTTTGCTGTGGCACGATATGGTTAATGAGGAAATGGACGGTGTGCCGGTTTTGATCAGTTATTGCCTGTTGTGCAATTCCGGCGTTGTCTTCGACTAGCGGGCCGACGGTAAAGTACTTGAATTCGGTAATACTGGACGCCTGTGCCACAAAGACATGGCAATATATGATAAACAGACCGAAAGCTGGTGGCAGCAATTTGTCGGCCAAGCGATGATCGGCTCGCTCACCGGCAAGTCCATGAAAACCCCGGCGGCACGGCTCGAATCTCTGGAAAAGGTCCGGTAGCGCGCACTCAACGGCAAGGTTCTGATCCCCAAAAACGAACGGGTGCGGCCCTATGGTGCTTCGTCCTGTATGGGCATGGATTCCCGCGCACTGCCCAGGGCCTTGGCGCGGATCAATTTCCCCTACGATTTGCCCAATGGCGTGCAGTCGCTGGAGAAGTTGGTGGTAATTGGCGAGCAAGCCTAAACGTTGGCGAAGCTCAAAGACGCCAAGCGCATCGAGGCCGACAATCTGGTGTTCACCTAGGAGGCAGATCAGAACTCGTTGCACAACGTTTCCCTGATACTGACCGGCCGCGATGTTGGTAAAGTGGTCGTCAGACAGTGGGGCTCGGGGGCAGGTTCGAAGACGTTCCTTACGATGTCACATTCGCCTTTGCCTTCCGGGTGTTCCAGCCGGATGGTGTTTTGCATCTAAGCCCTTGAGCTAGAATAATGAGTAGCGGTCGCATCGACCCTACCCAGCTGGTCGGGTATAATCGCATTTGACCGATTCCCGCCGCATATAAAATGACGATATACGGGTCGGAGACCGAGGAATTAGACACCATGCCGCTCGACCAAGCCCGTAACGACAAGTCGCAGGAGGCCAATGCAAAAGTGGAACTATTCCACTCAACATGTCCCCACGACTGCCCGAGTACTTGTGCTTTGGAGGTGGAGCGCCTCGATCCGAAAACCATCGGTCGTGTGCGGGGCGCTGCCGGAAATCCTTATACGAGTGGCGTCGTTTGTGCCAAGGTCGCGCGCTACGCCGAACGAACTCATCATCCCGACCGATTAATCACGCCGCTGCGACGGGTTGGCGAAAAAGGAGTAGGGCGCGGCGCCTTCAAGCCCTTGTCATGGGACGATGCGCTGGACGAGGTCGCCGAGCGTCTACTCCTGGCCGAGCAGTCCTACGGCGCGGAAACAGTGTGGCCATTTTACTATGCTGGTACCATGGGGCTCATTCAGCGCGACGGCATCGAGCGGCTGCGCCACGTCAAGCGCTATTCGCGCCAGCATTCGACCTTCTGTATCGCCTTGTCCGATGCCGGATGGGAGGCGGGCACTGGATCGAAGCGCGGTGTCGACTCATTGGAGATGGGTGAGTCCAATTTAATCGTGGTGTGGGGTGCCAATCCGGTCCATACCCAGGTCAACGTCATGACCCATATCGCGCGGGCGCGCAAGAAGCACGGGGCCAAGCTGGTTGTTGTCGATCCTTACCGCACCCCGACAGCGTCCCAGGCCGATTTGCATCTAATGATCAATCCGGGCACCGATGGGGCGCTAGCCTGTGCGGTGATGCATGTGCTGTTCAGGGAAGGGTTCGCTGACCGAAACTACATGGCGCGTTACACCGATGCACCCGATGAGCTAGAACGGCACCTGGAAACACGTACGCCAGAGTGGGCGGCGGCGATAACTAGCCTCGGCGTGGAGGAGATCGTTACCTTTGCGCGCCTGTACGGGCAAACCAAGCGTACCTTCTTGCGTCTTGGCTATGGGTTTACACGTTCGCGCAACGGTGCAGCGCAAATGCATGCGGCAAGCTGTCTGCCGGCGGTGACCGGGGCGTGGCAGCATCGCGGCGGCGGTGCGCTCTATTCCAACGGTGCCGGGCTCTACAACCTCGATTTCACGCTGACCATGGGGCTCGATTGTGTTGATAAAAGCGTGCGTGTACTCGATCAGTCGCGTATCGGGCCGGTCCTGACCGGCGATCCAAGCGACCTTGGCGACGGGCCGCCGGTGACCGGGTTATTCATCCAGAATACCAACCCGATGAATGTTGCGCCCGAGCAATTGAAAGTGCGTGCGGGCTTCGCCCGCGACGATCTATTCGCCTGCGTACACGAGCAGTTTCTCACCGAGACCGCCGAGATGGCCGATATCGTACTGCCGGCGACGACTTTCCTCGAGCACGATGACATGTATATCGCCGGCGGGCACACCTATTTCCAGGTGGCCAAGCGGGTCATCGAGCCAGTCGGCGAGTCCCGACCCAACCACTGGGTGCACTGCGAGCTAGCGAAGCGCCTGGGCGCCGAGCATCGCGGTTTTCAGATGAGCGAATGGGAGCTGATGGACGAGACCCTGCGCGCCTCGGGCTATCCCGATGCCGAAACCATCTGGCGTGGCCATTGGGAAAATCGTGCGCTACCGTTCGAAGAAGCCCATTACCTAGACGGGTTTGCTCACGCAGACGGCAAATTCCACTTCAGGCCGGATTGGTCCACGCTTGGCCCACTGCACGAAGCTATGCCTGATCTACCCGATCATTTCGGTGTCATTGACCGAACCTCAGCCGAGCATCCCTATCGCCTGGTGACGGCACCGTCTCGCAACTATCTCAATACCAGTTTCGCCGAGACAAAGACCTCGATAGCTAAGGAAGGACGGCCGGAGGCAAAAATTCATCCAGATATTTGTGCCGAACTTGGCTTGATGGCGGGTGGATTGGTGCGCCTCGGCAACGAGCAGGCGTCAGTGGCAATCCATGTTTGCCCCTTCGACGGCGTTCAACTCCATACCGTGATTGTCGAGGGTATTTGGCCGAACAAGGCGTTCGTCGAAGGTATTGGCATCAATGCCCTGGTCAGCGCCGATCGTGGAAGGCCCAATGGTGGCGCGGTGTTTCACGATACCGCGGTTTGGATGAGGCCGACCTGATCGTGGTTGACGAGATCACAACCGCAACGTCGGGTACCGCCAACGGGCAGCCTCTGGCGAATCGTGTTCGCAACGCCAAGGTCATCGTGTTTGGCAACGAGAAGGGCGGCACCGGCAAGTCGACCACGGCGATGCACGTTATCATTGGCTTGTTGCGGGAGGGCTACCGGGTCGGTGCCATCGATCTTGATGCCAGGCAGGCTACTCTGTCGCGCTACTTCGATAACCGGCGCATTTATGCCGCCCGAAATGGTTTGAAGTTACCCCACCCGTTGTACCGGACGGTGAGGCATAGCAAATTACGCGACCGGATCGCCGTTGAAGAAGAGGAGCGCGAGCGGCTGATCCGGGCGATGGCGGCGTTGTCGGGCTGCGATTACATCGTTCTGGACACGCCCGGTAGCGACAACCACCTATCGCGTGAGGGGCATTCCCACGCCGATATCCTCATCACCCCGATGAACGACAGTTTCGTCGATTTAGACCTGCTCGGACGCATCGATTTGGGTACCCATAAAATGCTGGCACCGAGTAAATATTCCGAGATGCTCTGGGAGCAGAAAAAACGGCGGCTGGAACGTGGCGATGGTGCGATGGAGTGGATCGTCATGCGCAACCGCTTGGCGACTTTGGATTCCCACAACAGGAGGCATATGGATCAGGCGCTGGCTGATTTGTCCCGTAGGCTGGGTATGCGTTTGGTCGCCGGATTTAGCGAACGGACCATTTTTCGCGAACTGTTTTTGAAGGGCTTGACTCTGCTTGATATCCGCGATGGCAGAACCGACGTACCTCTCACCATGTCGCACGTGGCGGCGTTGCAGGAGGTTCGTAACGTGATGCGGGAGATCGGCGTCGAGCGGCGGGAAAAAAGAAGACCGATACCGCGGCACCAGAGTTGGAACTGTCGATGACGAGCGGAACGATACCCTAGACGGGCAACGGAGGACCCTGGGTCCATAGCGTTAATATGACTGGGACGAGCGACAAATTGACACCGGTGAAGTCGAGCGATACCGAAGTTCAGGCGTTTCTGGACAAGGTGGCGGCGGTGCCGCAATCGACCCCGCCAGGCCAGCGCGGCCGGCTGCTGTTTGCCATCGATGCCACCGCTAGCCGCGAACCGACCTGGGATATGGCGTGTGCGATACAATCGGAGATGTTTGCTGCCACGCAGGGGCTCGGCGGGTTGGAGGTGCAGCTGGCCTTCTATCGTGGTTTCGGCGAAATGAAAGTCACCAAATGGCTAGGCGGATCGCAGGAACTGGTAAATCGCATGACCAAGGTGCGCTGCCTGGCCGGGCGCACGCAAATCCGTAAGGTTTTGCGGCACGCGCTGAAGGAGACCAAGCGCGATAAAGTAAACGCGTTAGTGTTCGTCGGCGATGTCATTGAAGAGGACATCGACGAGTTGGGCCATTTGGCCGGCCAACTGGGTCTTGTCGGGGCGCCCGTATTCATTTTCCACGAGGGTGGCGAGCCGGTTTCGCAACGGGGTTTTCAGCAGATTGCCCGGCTCTCGAACGGTGCCTATTGCGCTTTCGATGCCGGCAGCGCCGCGCAATTGAGTGAATTACTCAAGGCAGTCGCCGTCTATTCCGCCGGGGGGCGCTTGGCACTTGAAGATTACGGACGCCGCACCGGCGGCAAAGCTTTGCAAATAACCCATCAGATATCTGGTAAAAGCTGAGGGCTGACGATGGTGCCATGGCTTATTTTCGCGATCGCCGTCATTGGCGGCCTTTATCTCGTCGCCCGCTGGTGGGTGCAGGCTGAACCGCGTCAGATCTTGAAGGCGTTGCGCTGGGTGGCGGTGGCCATTGGTCTGATCCTGCTGGCATTTATAGTTCTGTCCGGGAGATGGAGTTGGTTACCGGGTTTGCTGCTTTTCGCGCTTCCCTGGCTGTCCCGGTTTCGCGCTATCAATACCATGCGCAAAAATGCCCGTGGTCCGCGGCCGGGTCAATCGAGCGAGGTCAGCACGCGGTTTCTACGCATGGAGTTGGACCACGACAGCGGCGAGATGACCGGTGACGTTATAGCGGGTCAGCACGAGGGTTGCCGTATAGAAAAAATGAATCTTGGAGAGTTGATCCGGTTGTGGCGTGAATGTGCGGCGGAAGACGAGCAATCGCGTCTGGTGCTCGAAAACTACCTGGACCGTGGTCATCCTGAATGGCGCCGCGTTGCCGGTGCTGGTCCGCGCGAAGAAGCCTCCGGTGGCCGCAGCGACAGCCCGTGGACAACGACCGGAATGAGTGCCGACGAGGCGTGCGAAATTCTCGGTGTAGCACCAAGCGCAACGTCGGAAGATATCGAGAGCGCTTATCGGCGAGTCATGAAGAGCGCGCATCCCGACCATGGCGGGTCGGATTGGATGGCGGCCAAGGTTAATCAGGCAAAAGACATACTTTTAGGCCGTTAGCTTTTTGGTTAACTCTTCCTGCTACAGGTTGCGCACGCTCGAAACGCTATGGCACAAACGAATCGTTTTTAAATCGATACTGCCCTCATAGTATTTGCAACCGCTCGGCACACTTCCATGGCGACACGTGTACGAAAGGCAATCTTCCCGGTCGGCGGGCTTGGCACCCGGTTTTTACCGGCGACCAAGGCGATGCCGAAAGAGATGCTGCCGGTCGTCGACCGGCCGTTAATCCAGTACGCCGTCGATGAGGCGCGCGAGGCGGGGATCGAAGAATTTATATTTGTCACTGGACGTGGCAAGGCGGCCATCGAAGACCATTTCGACTACAGTTTCGAACTTGAGCAAACGCTCGAAGCGCGGGGCAAGGCCGAAGAACTAGCGTTGCTTCACGCCTGGCTGCCCAAGCCTGGCCAAATCGCCTATGTGCGCCAGCAAGAACCACTCGGCCTAGGTCACGCGGTGTGGTGTGCCCGTCACCTCATCGGTGATGAGCCGTTTGCGGTGCTCCTTGCCGACGATTTAATTCTTTCAGAAACACCGTGCTTGAAGCAAATGATGACGGTGTTCGACGAGCAGGGTGGGAATGTCATCGCGGCGATGGAAGTTCCCCACGAACACACGTCGCGCTACGGTATTATTGAATCGGGCAGCGCCAGAGGATTGGTACATCGAGTAAAGGGATTGATCGAGAAACCCGAACCCGATGATGCGCCGTCGGATTTGGCCGTAGTCGGCCGTTACATACTGATGCCCGAAGTGTTCGGCGAACTGGAACACCAGGATGTTGGCGCTGAAGGAGAAATTCAGCTGACCGACGCGATGGCTCGACTGATCGGACGGCAACCGTTCCATGGCCAGGTCTTCGAGGGACGGCGCTTTGACTGCGGCGACAAATTGGGTTTTCTAGAGGCCAATTTTGCATTTGCCCTGGAGCGCGATGATCTGGGTTCTGCGTTACGCGACGTGCTCGCTACCTACGGAGTGTAGCCCGTGCGTATTGTCATGATGGGTACGGGTTATGTGGGCCTGGTGTCGGGTGCCTGCTTTTCCGAGTTTGGGTGGGACGTCGTTTGTGTCGACAAGGACGCCGACAAGATTGCCATGTTGATGCGCGATGAAATGCCGATCTACGAGCCGGGCCTCGAAGATTTAGTGAAGCGCAACGTTGCAGCAAGCCGGCTCGAGTTCAAGACCGACCTAGCGGCTGCGATCGCTGGCGCAAAGGCGGTATTTATCGCCGTTGGTACGCCGTCGCGGCGCGGCGACGGTTACGCCGATCTGTCCTATGTTTTTGCGGCGGCTGAGGAGATTGCCCGGTACGCGGAACCGGAAACTGTTGTTGTCACTAAATCTACGGTGCCCGTAGGGACAGGACGCGAAATCTCGGCGCGTATCAGAGCGGTGCGGCCCGAAAATGGGCTCGACGTCGTGGCAAATCCAGAGTTTTTGCGGGAAGGGGCCGCTATCGAGGATTTTATGCGGCCCGACCGCGTGGTCATCGGCGCTGAAACCGAACATGCGCGAGAAGTTATGCGCGGTCTCTACCGCCCGTTATTTCTACGCGATACGCCAATTGTCTTTACGTCGCTGGAGACCGCGGAGATGATCAAATACGCCGCCAACACGTTCCTGGCGACCAAGATCACTTTCATTAATGAATTTGCCGATCTTTGCGAGCGTGTCGGCGCTAACGTTCAGGACGTCGCCCACGGAATCGGACTGGATCGTCGTATCGGCGGAAAATTCTTAAATGCGGGACCCGGTTACGGCGGCTCGTGTTTCCCCAAAGACACCCTCGCTTTGGTGCAAACGGCGCGCGATGCCGGTGCGCCGGTGACCTTAGTCGAACAGGTGGTGGCGGTTAACGACAGCCGTAAGGCGGCAATGGCAGACAAAATTATCGCGGCGTGCGGCGGTTCAGTGGTAGGCAAAACGATAGCTGTCTTGGGACTTACTTTTAAGCCCAATACCGACGATATCCGCGAGGCGCCGTGCCTGACCGTGGTGCCGAGGCTGATGGAGGCCGGCGCCTCGGTGCGCGCTTTTGATCCCGAAGGCATGGACGAGGCGCGTGCGCATTTGCCGGGCGTTATCTGGTGCGACGATAGCTACGGTGCCATGAGCGGCGCCGATGCCATAGCGATCCTGACAGAGTGGAATGAATTCCGTGCCCTCAATTTGGCCCGAATGAAGTCGCTGCTATCGGCGCCGCTGATGGTCGATTTGCGTAATATTTACAGCCCCGATGAAATGGCGCAAAGCGGCTTCGATTATATCTCAGTCGGACGTCCGCCCGTTTACGGCGCCAGCGGTAACAGCTAACGCCATGGCGGCGCATACCTTCGATCCAACTATATTGCGCGAATATGATGTGCGAGGAATTATCGGCGAGACCCTGTCTGCTGATGATGCGCGGGCGTTGGGGGTCACTTTTGGAACACGTCTTGTCGAGAGCGGTGGTAGCTCAGTCGCTGTTGGGTATGACGGGCGCGCTTCGAGCCCCGGCCTCGCCGCGGCGCTTGTCGTCGGGCTGCTTTCCTGCGGTCTGAATGTGCGTCAGGTGGGCATGGGGCCGACTCCCATGTTGTCGTTTGCCATCAAGCACCTGCCCACCGATGGCGGTGTAATGGTCACCGGTAGTCATAATCCGCCCGACTACAACGGTTTCAAAATGACCCTGCAGGGGGCGCCCTTCTTTGGCGCTGACATTCAGGCGCTGGCCGGATTGGCGGCTGCGGGTGAGTTCGCATCGGGTCAGGGCGCTGCAGACGAGATAGATTTGCGCGAAACCTATGCCGCGCGTCTCGCTGAAGAATTTCAGCCGGCGCGGATGGCGGCGATCGCCTGGGACCCGGGCAATGGAGCTGCTAGCGATGTCCTTAATATGTTATGCAGTAACATTCCCGGACATCATCACGTGATCAACGGTATCGTCGATGGGACTTTTCCGGGCCATCATCCCGATCCAACAGTGGCGGAAAATCTCTCCGAGTTGCAGGCTCTTGTTTACGAACACGATTGCGAACTCGGCATTGCATTTGATGGCGA
Source organism: uncultured Rhodospirillaceae bacterium (assembly GCA_964530225.1). Lineage (GTDB taxonomy): Bacteria > Pseudomonadota > Alphaproteobacteria > UBA6615 > UBA6615 > CAZHBA01. The sequence goes on from CAZHBA010000092.1 coordinate 21,169, forward strand.
CGGTGACCGCATTGGTGCGGTCGACGGGCAGGGGCGTATATTGTGGGCTGATCAGTTGATGATGCTGTTCGTCGAGGATGTGTTACACGGCCATCCAGGTGCACCGATCATTGCCGACGTAAAATCGAGTCAGGCCCTGTTCGATGAAATCGGCCGCTTGGGTGGCAATCCGGTTATGTGGAATGCCGGACACTCGCTAATCAAGTCGAAGATGGCTGAATTATCTGCTCCTCTGGCGGGCGAAATGAGCGGCCATATCTTTTTCGCCGACCGGTATTATGGTTTCGACGACGGGTTGTACGCAGCAGTTCGCCTATTGGCCTTGCTTGAACGCCGGCAAACTAGCTTGGCGGTGCTTTATGATCAGATGCCGGTGCTGCGCAACACACCGGAGATGCGCTTCCCGTGTGCGGAAGACCGCAAGTTCGTGGTGATTGACGAAGTGGCGGACCGACTTGCCAGCGCTAACGCCAATGTCACGGCAATCGACGGCGTGCGCGTCAACACGCCGGACGGGTGGTGGCTTCTGCGTGCTTCGAATACCCAGGATGTTCTGGTTGCTCGCTGTGAGTCCCAGGATGAGGATGGCCTTTCCCGGCTAAAGCAAGACTTGTACGACCAGTTGGGCGAAAGCGGGCTATCACTCCCAGAAATTTTTTTATAGTCAATATTTTACAGGATTTCTTCATTTTTGCAGAGCGCCGTACGACGGCTCTCATCCATTACCTTCTGGGTTTTAATATCGCGTCAGAATTACAAACGGGTAAAGCCGTCCCTGCTCCACTTTACGATTCCGGCAATCGGTACTGAGAGACTTTTATACGTCTAGGTTATTTTGCCATGGCGGTGCATCCCCTGCACCGCGACGAGCCGGACGAGAATCTAACGCTGAGATCGTATATGCTGGGGTCGATTTTGCTGACGCCGAATTGGCCAAACGCTCGTTCGAGTTGATGACCACCGAGGTCATGCTGCGGGTTAACGAACCCATCGGACGCTCTCAGGCTACCGAGTAGCTCGGGCTACTTTGCGATTCCCGCAAGGCTGGTCTAGACTTGGAATATTGTCGCAACAACTGGAAGGAGGTGATCCCATGTCTAACGGATTGGTGGCGGCGAAGGCCGTCGTGCGAGGCACTGGTGATCCTCTACGAGCGGGCGGTGCTTGGTAGGCCGTTTTTTCGTAAGAGGTTTACCGCGATGGTGATTTTCGCATGCCTACCGGCAATGTTTATATACCGCCGGTTTCCGGTTTTACGCCACGGGAACGGTTTAAATACAAAACCGCCCGACGATCACCTAGCGTTTATACTTCGAGCGCCACCCCGGGGTTCTGGGGTGGCGCTTTTCAATTTGATACTAGGATCGAGTTAACGCCGGCGTACCATCATCGGCGACCTTAATGTCAGCACAAGATCGCCGTTCTGGTTGCGTACCTCGCCGGCGGTCATGATGATTCCGCGGTCGGACTTGCTCTCGGATGTGCGAACATCATCGATCCGTAGTATCGCCGACAGGGTATCGCCGGGACGAACGGGTACTAGCCAGCGCAGCTCGTCGATCCCCGGCGAGCCCATGCTGTGTACGCGGAGGAGAATACCGTCGCACAGCAAGCGCATATATAGGGTACAGGTCTGCCAGCCGCTGGCGATCAGTCCGCCGTAGATCGATTTTGTAGCCGCTTCCTCGTCGACATGAATAAGCTGTGGATCGAACTCGGTAGCGAAATCGATAATCGCGGCGCGATCGAGCATGCGGCTGCCGAGCTCATATACCTGTCCGGCTGCGAAATCTTCGAAATAGATATCTGGCATGTGTCCCGGAAACGGCCTAACGGGAGGGCAGGCTAGCCAACTCGTGGTCCTGCGGCGTTACCAGCACGCAAACTTGGCCGTTACTTAATAGTTTCTGGCATGAGGCTCGCGCGGAGGTTTCATCCATACCCATCAAACGCGCCCGGAACAGGGTATCAGCCTTTTGACTAACCGGTAGAATTTTTAGCGATGTCGTTGCGGGCAAATTCGACAGGCGCTGCGCGACATTACCGGCTGCGATGTGGGCATTTGCATAACCGTTAAAGGCGCCAATCTGAATGCCCCAATTGGTTCTTACGGCGCGGATCACCGTCGGCGGTATCGGTACGTTGACAATCAGCTTGTCGATTTTCGGTGTTTTGATATACGCGGTCGTGACTGTTTTTTGGCCGGGTATTTCCGGTTTGGGGATTGGCCGGGCCGCAATGGTTGACTTGACGCGAGCCTGAGCCCAAGAGCGGTTGAGCAAGCTTTGCATATGCCGGTCGCGGCGGTTTGCGGTTTTGCCGCCAAAGACTACGCCGATCAGCCGGATGCCGCCGCGCTCGGCCGAGGCGACGAGATTGAAGCCGGAGGCGCGGATATAACCGGTTTTAATGCCGTCGGTGCCGTTATAGTTCTTCAGAAGAGAATTATGATTGCTGTACTTTTTGCCGTTGTAGCGGAACGCCGCTTCGGAAAAGTAGCCATAGTAGCTGGGGAAGCGTTCGATCAGTGCCTGGGCGAGTATAGCCATATCGCGCGCCGTGCTCAGTTGGCGGCGGTTCGGCAGACCGGAGGCATTGCGGAACGATGTGCGCTTCATGCCCAGCGCGCGGGCGCGCTTTGTCATCATCTGCGCGAACTTGACCTCGGTGCCGCCCAACGCTTCGGCGATGACAGTGGCGACATCGTTGGCCGACTTAACCGACATGGCGCGGATGGCGTCTTCGACGGTGATCGTCTCGCCTTCCTTCAATCCAAGTTTGGAGGCCGGTTGGCCGGCTGAACGTCGGGACACGCGCAAAGGTTGGTCAAGTTTAAGGGTACCGTTTTCCAAAGCCTCGAAGGCCATGTACAGCGTCATCATCTTGGTCAGCGACGCCGGGAAGTTTCTTGTGTCGGCGTTGCGTGAATGCAGAACGCGGCCGGTGTCGGCGTCGATCACAATCGCCGCGTAACCTGCGTGCGCCGGATTTGCCAAAAGGGTACTGAGCAAAATAACCGTGACCGCCGCAAGACGTGGCAAAATGCCCCCGCCAACGCTCTCCATATGTCTAATTGCCAAGTCCATTACTTGTATAACGGCCACGCTCATCCGAAAAATTCTAATCGAATCAAAGGGATTCTAGAGGTAGTCCCGTATTTATGTAAATAGCATCTTAGACTTTGAATAGCGTTAACCCGGAAAACGGTGAATTTCAGCGATAAATGGGCACAATTTTTTGCTCGACGTTGCAGTCCTTGGACTGGGTGCCTGTACAACTTATCGGGGTTTGCTAGCGAACCCGGTTGAGCGCTTGCCAACCTGGTTTAGCTACCTAACCGGTGGTGCCATGAGGGCGGCTTGCAAGGTGGGTGAACCCGACCATTACCGCTTCGTCTATAACGGCATCTACGAAGTTCAAATCTGCGTTTACTAATTAATGCTGGTTCCGGACGGTGCCGAGCTAACAGTTCACCTGCGCGGGCGGAGCGGTCTGCTCAACCGGTTCACCGTCGATGATCCGTTCGGCCCCTGGGAACTGATCCACAGCCGTGCCGTTCTCAATAATGCGCAGGCGACAGCTATCCTAGATGCCTATGTTGATGTGGTGAAAATATCGTCGCCGTCGGCTGGCCAGCTGCTCGAAAGTAACCAATACTACTGGATCGTTGCCAGGTGCTCGGTGGGCAAGTTTTTCTCAATGTGTTTGTTGACCCCAAGGTCGACATCAACGCGCCGGAATTTCCCAAACGTCTACTCGCCCATGACAGCAGCGGGGTACCGTTCCGCGAGGCCGAGTTCGTCGAAAATTTCGACGACAACGTGTTCACCATACAGATCAACCGTACCAACGACAATCTTATGGGACGGCTATAGGCCGCGCTCAATCGAAGCGGTCGAAAACCAGGCTGCCGTCCCGTTCGATCTGTTCGACCAGCGCGACTTCCCACTGCAGATAGTCCTGCATCGCTGCTTTCGCGCCACCTTCGCGGTCGTAGGGCTTGTACTGCACATCGTCGTTGGGGCCCAGCGGATGGGTGAGGCCGGCCTCCAGCGGCAAGCCTTGCGATTTCCAGTTTTGGGTCCCGCCGGTAAGCGTGTAGACCTCGACACCGGGACGCAGTGCCGCTACTTCGCCGGCGGCCAGCGAGGCTAGCTGCCCGTAGCCGGAGGTAACGGCGATTACCGGCGATTGCGGCAGGCCACCTATTTGCGCACTGAGCCGCGAGCGCATCGACCAATAGGCGCCGAGAATATGGTCGTCGCGGTAAACCAGGCTGGTGTCGAGATCGATAACCGTGGCCTTGCCATTGGTGAGACTCTCATAAAGGTCGGTAGGATCGATCGTATTCGGCCACGGATTGCTATAGATGCGAGGCATGTGGGGATCGGCTGTCAGTTCGGTACCCCCCAATCCGCCGGCTAGCACATGGACGTCGCGCCACCCCATCTGGATCAGCCACGAGGCGGTCATCACAGCGCGTACTTCGGTATCGTCGACTAGCACGACGCGCGCGTTGCGCACGCCGATATATTCGTCTGTCCCCTGCACCAGTTGGCCGCCTGGCGCGTTGCGCGAACCCGGTAGATGACCGGTGGCGTATTCGCCCGGCAAGCGGACATCGAGGACGAACAGGCTATTATTAGCAGTGTCCTGCTGCCATTCGGCCAGCGTTTCGTTAGGTATACGGCGGACTCCAAAGCGAGCCGCCACACGTTCGGCAGTCGCACGAGCCTGCTTTAGTTCGGCGGCCGAGGGCAGCGTCGCCGCCGCTGTTTCGCCGCGCGCCATCTCGAGCCCGGCGAGGTGCCAACCCATGGTGCCGTTTTCCAAGGCGGCGATCGGGTTAGAAAAGCCGGCGTTAATCAGCGATTGGGCGCCGATGATCGAGCGCGTGCGGCCGGCGCAATTGACGATGATCGGCGTTTCCGGGTCCGGCGCCATGTCGTGGGCGCGGTAGACCAGTTCGGCGCCCGGGGTGTCGATGCCGCCGGGAATGCTCATGCGGTGGAATTCGTCGAAGGGCCGCGAATCGAGTACGACGATGGGATCGCCGGCATCGAGGCGCGCCATTAATTCTCTGGCGGTCAATCGTGGCGTGTCGTAGGCATGTTCGACAAACTCACCGAATGCCTTGGAAGGGACGTTGACGCCGCTGAACACTTCCTGGCCGTCTTCGCGCCATCCGGCTAATCCGCCAGCGAGCTGCGTGATATTGTCGAATCCCCACCGGGACAGGTGCTCGGCGGCCTTTTGGGCCAGGGTGTCGCCATCTCCGCCATCCGCCAGTACGATACGCGTCTGATGCCGCGGCACCAGATCGCTGATCCGCGTCTCCAGATGGCTCAAAGGTACACAGGTGGCGAGCAGCAAATGGCCCTGACCAAAGACGCCTTGCTCGCGCACATCAATGAGCGCCAACTCGCCGCCGTCGCCGAGCATCGCTTTGAGTTCCGAAGGGCTGACTGTTTCCGTCACCGTTTGGTCTCCCGGTTAAATCCAAATCGCTAGCTAAGTTTAACATTGCCAATACGGGCCTTGCACGATCGTCATGAAGCCGTTTGACTAGAATCCGTTCAGGCCAGTTTCAGGCGAGGATCCAATCATGCCGTTGATGCGTATCGAAGACTATCCGCCGCAACCGCCGCGTGCCGAGGTGTCGCAGGCTTACCAGCAGATCGTTAACGACCTGTCCTATGGTATCGAGGGTATCGACGTGGCGTACGGCGACGATATTTACCAGCACATCGCGCTGTTTGAGCCAGAAGCACCCAACGGCGTGGTGCTTGCATATATCCACGGTGGCCGTTGGACCCACGGTTACAAGGAATCGGCGGCATTCATGGCGCCCGCGTTCAACGCGGCAGGAATCACCTTCGCCAGTATTGGCCACCGGCTCCATCCCCATCTCTACGATGCCGGCTTTGCCGACGTGTCGCGCGCCGTTGCCTGGCTGTCGGACCACGTATCGGACTATGGAGGCGACTCTCAGCGCATATTCGTTAGCGGCCATTCGTCGGGCGGTCATTACGCCGCGCAATTGGCCGCGACTCGCGATTGGCAGGCGCGTGAAGGTGTGTCCCGCAACGTCATTCGCGGCTGCTTGCCCATATCCGGGGTCTACGACCTGACCTCGGAAGGTTGGCTGGGGGAAGGACAGCCGCCCTGCCTGGCCGACGGTGAAGAGGGTAGGGAGAAAAGCCCCGTTTACCGGCTACAGGAAACGCCGCCGCCCTACCTAATTACCTGGGGTAGCGAGGACTATCCGTTCCTTATTCCACAAGCCAAAGTATTCGCCGACGCTGTCAGCGATGCCGGTGGTGAGGCTGAGACCCTGGAATTGTCCGGTAAGACCCATTTTACTGTCCATTGTGAAGGTGCGACGACCGATGGTGCCTGGACCAAGCGCGCGTTAGCCTGGATCAAGGCGCATTAAACACTAGGGAGGAGTTATAAGTTCTTATTATATAAGGTTTTATAATCAGATCTCCAAAATATTGTGCACCGCAACATTTTTTCTTGACACGCACGTAGTTAATCCCGATATTAGCGCTATGTTGCACCGCAGCATTTTAGCGGTGCTTAAACGAATTTTTTCGGAAAGTAATGGAGACATTTGTCTTAACCATGCTGCACCGCAATAATAGCTACGGAGATCTAACCATGACGACCACTGAAAAAAACGGTAATGCCAAAGCTAACGAGACATTCGAGGCCGCTGCCGCTGCTCAACAAAAGAAATTGGAAGCCGCCGCCAAGGCTGGCGCCGAAGTTTTGGCGCAGGGCTATGAGCAAGCCTACGTCAATGCCAAGGATCAGTTGGATAAGGTCAACGAGTTTGCCCATCAAAACTATAACGACCTCGCCGGTTTCAACAAGGAGACGCTCGAGGCTGTGATCGCCTCGTCCAACGTTGTCGCCAAGGGCGTCGAGGATTTGGGCCAGGAGATCGCCTCCTACGCACAGCAGGCGGCAGAAAGGAACATTGCGGCGGCGCAGAAGCTGTTCGTCGCGAAGAATGTTCAGGACGCGATGGATTTACAGGCCGAGTGGGCCAAGTCGGCGTTTGACGGCTTCGTCGCCGAGAGCACCAAGCTGCAGGACATGTCGATGCAGGTCGGCACCAAGGCCTCCGAGCCCCTCAGCAAGCAGGTTAACGCCGCTGTCGAGAAGTTTGCCAAACCGATCACCGCGTAACTTCCTCCCCTACGCGGGCGATTAGCGACCCGGCCGGAGCAATCCGGCCGGGTATTTTAATGCCTATGCCGGCTTTACCCTTGCCGGTGGGGTAAGCCGACCTCACATAGGTTTGCGGATAAAAACCGATATTGGGCGTTTGCCCGACGCAGTGCGTCGGCTAAAATAGGTTGTCTCGATTCGAATGCCTGATTCGTTTAACTTGTAACCATATCATTCACACGCGGGACCTATCTCAGACGATGTGGCAGCCGATATGCAGCCAAAACGACGACGATGGTGATGATACCATTGGCGGTGGCGGCTCTGGCCAAGCTGGAATCGTAACAAAAATCCGCTTGAAGACCCAAAAACCGGCGATGTACAAGGTGTTGTTGCTGAACGACGACTACACACCTATGGAGTTCGTGGTCGACGTTTTGGAGCGATTTTTCAGCAAGAAAAACGAGGAAGCAGTTCGCATTATGCTCCATGTCCATCAGAAGGGCGTGGGGGTGTGCGGCATCTATACTTACGAGATTGCTGAAACGAAGGTCACGCAAGTCGTTGACTATGCCCGTGAACATCAGCACCCTTTGCAATGTACGCTGGAGAAAGATTAATAACCGTCGGGTACCGTCATCTGTGCTTGGTTCGTTAAAATCCCGTTGGCAGAGGTAAGAGCCGGATATGTTGTCGAGTAATCTGGAACAATCCCTTCATCGCGCATTGGCGTTGGCCAACGAGCGCCACCATGAATACGCCACGCTGGAGCATCTACTGTTGGCGCTGACCGAAGACCAGGATGCGGTCGCGGTTTTGCGCGCGTGCGGGGTCGATATCGACAGCTTGCGGCGGGACTTGTCCCACTATATCGACGACGAACTGTCGAGCCTGATCACCAACCGCACGGAAGAGGCCAAGCCCACCGCCGGTTTTCAGCGGGTTCTGCAACGCGCGGCAATCCACGTGCAGTCGTCGGGCCGCGAAGAAGTCACCGGCGCCAACGTTCTGGTGGCTGTATTCTCCGAGCGCGAGAGCAACGCCGTCTACTACCTGCAGCAGCAGGAGATGACGCGGCTCGACGCGGTTAACTATATCTCCCACGGCATCGCCAAGGTACCCGGTCACGAGACCGACGGCACTGTGTCCGGTGTCGACGAGGATGCTGACGAAGATACCATCGTCAAAAAGGGCAAGGAGGCGCTCAGAGCCTATTGCGTCAATCTCAACGAGAAAGCCCGCGATGGCCGGATCGATCCGTTGATCGGCCGCGAGCACGAAGTCGAGCGGACGATCCAAATTCTGGCTCGGCGGCAAAAGAACAACCCGCTTTACGTGGGCGAACCCGGCGTCGGCAAAACTGCCATCGCGGAAGGCCTGGCTAAACGCATAGACGAAGGCGATGTGCCCGAGGTTCTAGCCGACTCCACGATCTATAACCTTGATATGGGAGCGTTGTTGGCGGGTACTCGCTACCGCGGCGATTTTGAGGAACGCCTCAAGGCGGTCATGACGGAGATTGAATCGATCGACGGCGCGATCCTGTTCATCGACGAGATACATACGATCATCGGCGCTGGAGCCACGTCGGGTGGCGCAATGGATGCCTCGAACCTGCTCAAGCCGGCATTGCAGGGCGGTAAGCTGCGCTGCATTGGTTCGACCACCTACAAGGAATACCGCAATTATTTCGAAAAGGACCGCGCCTTGACTCGCCGGTTCCAGAAGATCGACGTCAACGAGCCTTCGGTCGAAGACGCAGTGAAGATACTGCGGGGCCTTAAGCCGTACTACGAAGAACATCACGACGTGCGCTACACCGAGCAGGCAATTCGTATCGCCGTGGAACTCTCGGCACGCTATATCGGCGACCGCAAGCTACCCGATAGCGCCATCGACGTGATAGACGAGGTGGGTGCCGCGCAGACCTTGGTGCCGCCGTCGCGGCGCAAGAAGACCGTGGGGATCAAGGACGTTGAGGGCGTTGTCGCTAAGATCGCCCGCATCCCGCCGAAATCGGTGAGCCGCGACGACCGCACGGCGCTGCTGAATCTCGACCGCGACCTGAAAACCATGGTGTTCGGCCAGGATCAGGCCATCGATGCGTTATCGAGCGCCATCAAGCTGGCGCGTGCCGGATTGCGCGAGCCTGAGAAACCCATCGGTAGCTACCTGTTCTCCGGCCCGACAGGCGTCGGCAAGACCGAAGTTGGGCGCCAATTGGCGCGGTCGCTGGGCATCAAGCTGACTCGCTTCGATATGTCGGAATATATGGAGCGCCATTCGGTATCGCGCTTGATTGGCGCGCCTCCGGGCTATGTCGGCTTCGATCAGGGCGGCTTGCTTACTGATGCCGTCGACCAACACCCGCACAGCGTGCTGCTGCTTGACGAAATTGAGAAGGCCCATCCCGACCTGTTTAATATCCTGCTGCAGGTAATGGATCACGGCAAAATTACCGACCACAATGGCAAGACCATCGATTGCCGTAACGTGATCCTGATCATGACGACTAACGCTGGTGCCGCCGATTTAGCGAAGCCGGCGATCGGCTTCGGCAGTACCAAGCGCGAAGGTGACGACGAGGAAGCAATCAACCGTATGTTCTCGCCGGAGTTCCGCAACCGGCTGGATGCCGTGATCGGTTTCAAGAGCCTGACCCCGGTGGTAATGAACCGGGTGGTCGACAAATTTATCATGGAACTGGAAGTCCAGCTCGACGACCGCGACGTTACCATCGAGCTTGTCGAAGAGGCCCGCAAATGGCTGGCCGAACGCGGCTACGACGAATCATTCGGCGCTCGTCCTTTGGCCCGGGTTATTCAGGAGCACGTGAAAAAGCAGCTCGCCGAAGAACTCCTGTTCGGCAGGCTTGCCAAGGGCGGCACCGTAAAGGTGGCAGTCGATGACGGCAAACTAACGTTCGAGTTGAAAGAGAGTAAGCCGGCGAAGGGCAGTAAGCCCACCAAGAAGGGTTCGGGAGACGAGTCCGACAAGAAACCGGTCCTGGTCGAAAAGTAGCCGCTAATTTTTCTGCCGGTACGGCGATAGCTCGGCGATGGCCTCGATCTCCCATTCGACTTCGCGCTTCTCTTCTCGGCAGAACTGCTCGACCGCGTCACGAAAAGACTCGTCGGGAATGTAGTGCCCACTATAGGTCTCGACTGGCTCGTAGCCCCGCTGCACCTTGTGCGAGCCTTGGGTGCCGGCCTCGACGCGCGCCAAGCCATTAGCGATGGCAAAATCGATAGCCTGGTAATAGCAGGTCTCGAAATGCAAGAACGGATAGTCTTTTCGACAGCCCCAATTGCGGCCGAATAGCGCGTCGCTGCCTTGCAGGTTGAGGGCGCCAGCGACGGGCAGATCGTCCATCTCGGCGATCATCAAGACGATCCGATCGCCAAGGCGTTCTTGCGCTACCTCGAAAAACTCGCGGGTTAGGTAGGGATAGCCCCATTTACGGTCGTAGGTGTCGACGTAGAAACGGTAGAAGGCATCCCAATGCAACGGACGGATGTCATCGCCGACATAGGGTCGCACGATGAGGCCTTGTTCACCGATAGCGCGGCGTTCCTTGCGGATCGACTTGCGTTTGCGGCTAGTCAACTGCCCAAGAAAATCGTCGAAACTATCGTATCCACGGTTAAGCCAATGGAACTGGCGGCCGATACGCTGGATCCATCCGGCAGCACCCATCAAACTCCATTCGTGCTCGGTGGCGAAGGTGACGTGTACCGAGGACAGTTCCAGTTTGGTGCACACGGTCTCGAGTGCCCGTAGCATGGCGAGGCGGGAATTGTCGCTATCGGGAGTGTCGCCCGCCAGCAGGCGAGGGCCGCCGACCGGGGAGAACGGTGCCGATACCTGCATCTTCGGATAGTACTGGCCGCCGGCGCGCTCCCAGGCGTGGGCCCAGCCGTGGTCGAACACATACTCACCCTGGGAATGACTTTTCAAGTAGAGCGGCGCGACCGCGAGGATCCGTCCGTCCATTTGCTCGACGACAAGGTGGTGCGACAGCCAGCCCGCACGGTTGGTGGCGCAACCGGTCTCCTCCAGGGCGTTGAGGAACGCATGGCTGACGAACGGGTTATTGGGGCCGGCTAGAGAATCCCATACCGCCGCCGGAATTTCGGCGATCTTATCGACGATGCGGGCGGTAATGGCGCCATTTCCGTCAGGCATTGGCTAAACACATGGTGGGTTGCGCGTGGTTCGCAAGAGTAGGGGGATATGGCTGCTTCGCCAAGAGGCACTTACTTTATCAGTGGTAATTAACCCCCGCCTACGATCGGTTTTGGGGGTGTGAACTCGAACTCGAGCGTTGAGTGGGTAATATCGAAATTATCGGCGAGGCGCTGCCGTAACGCCATTCTTATCCGCTCCATCACGGCCGGTGTTTCGACAACAACGTGAGCTTCGAACGAACGCTGGTGCTCGTCGATATGCCAAATATGCACATGGTGGATGTCGATAATGCCATCGACTTGTTCCAAATCTTTGGTGACATCGCTGATATCCAGGTCCCTGGGGACACCCTGCATGAGGATATGGATAGCTTTGGGAATCTCCATACTTGCATGGGTCAAAATGTAACCGGCAATCACCAACGTGACGATGGCGTCGATGAAATACCAGCCGAAGGTGAGGATCAGCACGCCACCGACAATAACGCCGAGTGATGCCAACGCGTCCGAGAGATTGTGAATGAAGGCGGCGCGGATGTTCAGGCTCTGCTTGGCCATGCGGTAGGTGAGCATAACCGTCGCTACGTCCACCACCAGGGCGATGCTGGCCAAAATAACAACCGTCCATCCTTCCACCGGCTGGGGATCGAGCAGACGTTTGATTGCTTCGACGATCAGGAACAGGCCGATGAAAATCAGCCACGACAGGTTAAATACCGCACCAATCAATTCGGCGCGGCCGTGACCGAAAGTGTGTTCCTGGTCTGCCGGTATGCGCGCGATGCGGCGTGCGATTAAGGCGATCGCCAGGGCCGCTGCGTCGCTGAGGTTGTGGATGGCATCGGCGACCAGGGCTAGACTACCGGCGAACACACCGCCGATGATTTGGGCGACGGTCAGCAGAACATTGACGCCGATCGCTAGAATCAAGCGCTTATCGCCGCCCTGTGCCGAGGCAAGCCCCTGATGATGGTGGCCGTGTGTCACGTAAGTCCGGATCGAGGGTTAACGATGTTAGTTTACCTTGAAGATTGCTTCGACTTCGACCGCGACACCCAAGGGTAACGCGGACATGCCGACGGCGGCGCGGGCATGACGGCCGGTCTCGCCGAACACTTCGACCAGCAGGTCAGACGCGCCGTTGATCACTTTTGGGTGGTCGGTGAAATCGGATGTACAAGCGACGAATCCAGACAGCTTTACGCAGCGCACGACACGGTCCAGGTCTCCGCCGAGTGCTTCGCGGGCTTGCGCCAGAATGGATAGGGCGCAAGTGCGCGCCGCTTTGGCGCCGTCTTCAACATCGAGATCAGCGCCTAGGGTTCCGATAAACGTCGGCTTACCGTCGACAACGGGAATCTGTCCAGAAATGAACAGCAGATCGCCGCTTCGAACGAACGGAACGTAATTGCCAGCCGGCGCATTTGCTGGCGGCAAACCGATGCCGAGTTCGTCCAGCCGTTTATCGATTGATCCTGCCATGTATCATCTCCCTGAAATATCCACCTGTCACAATATAAACGTTGGTGCTGTTGTGAGGTAAAAAAATGGGGTGTGCACGAATGCACACCCCAAGGTCAGGGAGGAGAATGGCCCGGCACCCGGGAGAGAAAGGGTGCGGGACCAACATCCAGGCCGAGCCATGAACAGCCCGACCCGAATCTCGTCAGCTACACCCGCTTGTTGTGCCGCAGGTGTTGCATTTTAGGCATGTTCCATTCCTTACCAGTGTGAAGTTACCGCACTCGGTGCACGCGTCGCCTTCGTATCCTTTGAGACGAGCGGTGCGAATGCGTTCGGTGCGTTCTTCCTGCACCACGTATTCTAGGTCGAGTTGATTGCCGACGGGCTGTGTCAAGGTGACGATGTCGCTTTGCGCTTCGGTTTCCACGAGCGCGACGCCATCGGTACCCGTCGCCTCGGCGATCGCTTCCGAACCCGCTTCGGCTTCGGTCAGATCAAGACCTTCGGGGTTCGCGCGACCGCCTTCGATGACTGACAAACTACCGCGCACATAGCCATTGCTCACTGCGTGCTCGTTGGGCGACGGCATCGGATGAAACGCCTCATCGGAATCGCCCCGGCCCATGGTGTCGGGCTCAAGATCATCGATCTCGACATGGGCTAGATCGTGGCGGCCCATATAGCTGATCGCCACCTCGCGAAATACGTAGTCGAGAATCGAGCTCGCCATCTTGATCGCGTCGTTACCTTCGACCGGACCCGAGGGTTCAAACCGGGTGAAGGTATAGGCGTCGACGAATTCCTCAAGCGGCACACCATACTGCAGGCCGATCGATACGGCGATAGCAAAATTGTTCATGAGCGAACGGAAAGCGGCGCCTTCCTTGTGCATGTCGAGAAACAACTCGCCCAGCGATCCATCGTCGTATTCGCCGGTGCGCAGATAGACCTTGTGGCCGCCGACAATCGCTTTTTGCGTATAGCCCTTGCGTCGGTCGGGTAGACGCCGACGCGCAACATCACGCTCGATGACGCGTTTGACAACCCGCTCGGCAACCATTTCCGCCCGACGCGCCGCCGGCGCGTCGACGATGTCATCAATGCTATTGGCATCATCATCGTCGTCGCTGTTGACTAAAATTTGCGACTGTAGCGGCTGGCTCAGTTTTGAGCCGTCGCGATAGAGCGCGTTGGCCTTCAGTCCCAGCTGCCACGAAAGCATATAGGCGTTCTTACAATCGTCAACCGTCGCGTCGTTGGGCATGTTGATGGTTTTCGAAATCGCACCACTGACGAACGGTTGCGTTGCCGCCATCATGCGAATGTGGCTCTCGGCGGAGAGGAAGCGCGTACCGGTCCTGCCGCAGGGACTGGCACAATCGAACACCGGCAGATGCTCGGACTTGATATAGGGTGCTCCTTCCAGCGTCATGGAGCCGCACACATATGTGTTGGCTTCCTCAGCCTGGGCGTCGCTGAAACCGAGATGGGCCAGCAAATCGAACCCGTAATCGTCGAGCAGATCGGCAGTTATACCCAAGGTCTTGGTGCAGAACGTCTCGCCGAGGGTCCATTTGTTGAAGGCGAACTTAATGTCGAACGCGTTCGGGATGGCTTCCTCGATTGCCGTCAATTGCGCGTCGCCGAAGCCCATTTGGGCGAGTGCTTCGTGATTGATGTGGGGAGCGCCTACCAGGGTTCTACGGCCGACGGCGTGGGCGATGATTTCGCCAACCGCGTGCTCGTCATATCCCAAAACCTTCAGCGCGTTAGGCACTAATCGGTTGATGATCTTGAAATACCCGCCGCCCGCCAGTTTCTTGAACTTCACCAGTGCGAAATCGGGCTCGATGCCGGTGGTGTCGCAATCCATCACCAGGCCGATCGTTCCCGTCGGCGCGATGACGGTCGTCTGCGCGTTGCGGTATCCGCGCTGTTCGCCGAGCGACAGAGCCTGATCCCACGCCGCGCGCGCCGCCGACACCAACTCGGGATCCGGACAGTGGCGGGTATCGAGAGGGACTGGCGATGTGGCGAGGTTTTCGTACCCGGTTTTCTTACCGTGTGCGGCCCGCCTATGGTTGCGAATAACCCGCAGCATGTTGCCGGAATTTGCTGCGTATCCAGGAAATGCCCCCATCTCGCCGGCGATTTCGGCTGATGTAGCGTAAGCGGTCCCCGTCATCAGTGCGGACAGTGCGCCGCATAAGGCTCGGCCTGCGGCGCTGTCGTAGGCGATCCCCGAGGCCATCAGCAGGCCGCCAATATTGGCGTAGCCGAGGCCGAGCGCGCGGTAGTCGAAACTGCGCCGGGCGATTTCCTTTGACGGGAACTGAGCCATCAGGACCGACAACTCCAGGGTGAGGGTCCATAAGCGGACGGCGTGTGCGTAGGCTTCGATGTTGATCGAACCGTCGTCGCGCCGGAACGCTATCAGATTGAGCGACGCCAAATTGCACGCCGTGTCATCGAGGAACATATATTCCGAACACGGGTTCGAGGCGTTGATGCGGCCTGACAGCGGCGCGGTGTGCCAATCGTTGATGGTGGTGTCGAACTGAACGCCGGGATCGGCGCTCGACCAAGCGGCGGCGCCAATTTTATTCCAGAGCTCGCGCGCCGACACGGTCTTTGCCGTGGCGCCATTGGTACGCTGACGTAGCTCCCAACTCGCGTCCTGATCTGCCGCCTTGAGGAAGGCGTCCGTTACGCGCACGGTGTTGTTGGAGTTCTGACCGGAGACCGTACGGTAGGCTTCGGAGTCCCAATCGGTGTCGTAGGTCGGGAACACCATCTCGCTGACGCCCTGGCGCGCGAGCTGTATGGCCCGATGGACGTAGTTTTCAGGAACCATATCGCGGCGCGCGGCCCGGACAGCCCGCTTGAGGGTGGGGTTTTCTGCCGGAACGAACCGCTCGTCGCCAACGCCCGCAACATCCGGCGCGTCGCATGCGTCCATAATCGCGGTCAAATGTCTGCGGCAGATTTTAGAGCCCGCGACCAGCGCCACGACCTTTTGTTCCTCAAGCACCTTCCAGTCTATGAATTCTTCGATATCCGGGTGGTCGATATCGACCACCACCATTTTCGCCGCCCGGCGGGTAGTGCCGCCCGATTTAATCGCGCCGGCCGCCCGGTCACCGATTTTGAGGAAGCTCATCAGGCCCGACGACTTGCCGCCGCCCGAAAGCGGTTCGTTGGCGCCGCGCAGGTTGGAAAAGTTGGTGCCGGTTCCTGAGCCGTATTTGAATAGTCGGGCCTCGCGCGTCCACAAATCCATGATGCCGCCGTCGGCCACAAGATCGTCGGA
This sequence comes from uncultured Rhodospirillaceae bacterium, assembly GCA_964530225.1. Classification (GTDB taxonomy): domain Bacteria; phylum Pseudomonadota; class Alphaproteobacteria; order UBA6615; family UBA6615; genus CAZHBA01. Next base: position 37,309 of record CAZHBA010000092.1, read on the forward strand.
AATCGACTGGATGAAACAGGCATGGGGTTGCGGATGTTCGTAGGCGCTTTTCGAGCGCGTCAGCTTGCCGCTCTGGTAATCGACAAAATAGTGACCTTGGCCCGGGCCGTCGATGCCATAGGCCCAATGCAACCCGGTGTTGAACCACTGCGGGCTGTTGGGCGCCGCCATCTGCCGCGCCAGCATGAAGCAGGTCTCGTCGAAATAAGCCCGGGCATCCTCGGCGCTATCGAAATAACCGCCTTTCCATCCCCAATAGGTCCAGGTGCCGGCCATGCGGTTGAAAACCTGGCGCGCGTCGGTCTCGCCACCATAGCGCTCGTCTTCGGGTAGCGCCGCAAGCGCCTCTGTATCATCGGTCCGGCGCCACAGGAATTCCGGCACATTGTCTTCCGGCACCGCCTTCAGCTTTGCGGGGACGCCGGCTTTGCGCAAATATTTCTGCGCCAGGATATCGCTCGCGACCTGGCTCCAGTCTTCGGGCACAACGATACCGGTGGCGGAAAAAACTACTGAGCCGTCCGGATTTCGAATTTCGCTTGCTGTTGTGCGGAACGAGATATCCACATACGGGCTCTCGTCTTCGGCCGTGAAGCGGCGTTCAATCCGCATGGGCAAACCCCCAAAATAACTGGCGTCTACCAGGGGAGTGGCGCACCTAAATTGCTAGGGTAACCGTGACGGTTCTTGTTTTATCCCCCAACCGTTCGCGGCCACCTCCGAGTCGCAACGCCAGATCAACCATTTATGTTCTCGCGCCACTACATCTCGGTGGAGTGTTACGCTATACTACTACATATTTGCGCCGCAACCATATTTTGTGTTTCCCGTAATTTGGTCCATAAATGTGGATACAAATTCGGAATTGGCCGGAAATCGTCGATGGCTTCATGGTGGCTGGATACTGCTCTAGACGTTACAGGGGAGCGGTGCAATATTCCGCCTCGCATGAAGGATTTTGGGAACAGAGCGCCATGGCGACGATTGGAACACTGTTGAAAACCTGGGTGGCCGGAAGCAAGGTCGGCGAGGATGCGTTCGGCAACCGCTATTACCGGAGCCGGGGCCGCAGCGGCTACCGCCGAGAGCGGCGATGGGTCGTCTATAAGGGTGCTCCCGAAGCCAGCAAGGTACCGCCCGAATGGCATGCCTGGCTGCACTACACGGTGGAGGTGCCACTGGACCCGTCGAAGCGGTACACCTGGCAGAAAGAACATGCGCCCAACCTGACCGGCACACGCGCTGCCTACGTTCCGCCGGGTAGTGTCTTGCGCGGTGGCAAGCGCCGACGCAGTACCGGCGACTACGAACCCTGGATCCCGCAACAATAACCGGGCGGTAGCTTCCGCGAAGCGCCAACACATAAATGAACGCTGCTAAACGCGAATTATTTGAAACCTGTATAGGCGTGGCGATTATCGCGAGTCTTGTGGTGGTCATCATGTTGGTTTTTGGCCCGGCTCGGTTTAGCGACGGCAGTTACGAAGTCACCGCGCGTTTCAGCCGCGCCGATGGTCTCTCCACCGGCGGCATCGTGCGGGCCGCCGGGGTGCCGGTCGGCAAGATTAAAGAGCTTCGGCTCGACGAGAATTTCCGCGCCATCTCAGTGCTACGGATCGACGACAACGTGGAGTTAGATAACGATGCCACCGCGGCGATCGTCACCGACGGCTTGTTTGGCCAAAAATTTATTCAGTTGGATATTGGCGGTGGCGAGTCTGTTATTGGCGACGGTCAAGAAATTTCCTACACGGAGGATTCATTGATTCTTGATGATTTACTCGAATTAATCATCAGCCGTGCCAAACAGGCGCGTTCTGGCACTGGCGGTGCGGCAACAGAGAGCAAGCCATGAAACGTAGTTTGGTGGAAACGTTCCTCGGAGGTTTGGTGGTAATTGTCGCCGCCGGATTTTTGGTCTTTGCCCTACAGGCAACCGAGGTCGGCACCATTCACGGAATTGGCCTGAAAGCTCGCTTTCTCAAGGTTGGTGGTCTGGAAGTCGGCAGCGACGTGCGGATCAGTGGGGTAAAGGTAGGCACGGTAACCGACCGCCAACTTGATGCCGAAAGCTTCGAAGCCGTGGTGCTGTTCACGGTTAGCTCGGAACTTCGCGTGCCGGCAGATACCCAGGCGGTGGTAACGAGTGATGGTTTGCTGGGTAATAAATATCTGCGCTTGATACCCGGGAACGCGACTGACGTTGTTGCTGATGGCGGCGAAATTGCTCAGACGCGCGATTACCGGACACTGGAAGATACGGTGTCGAAAATCATATACTTGGCAACGGACGGAAAGTGACCGGGCGTCCGCCGACCCTGAATGTTGGGCGTATGAACAGGGCGTTTGCGTACGCGGCGGCAACGGTGCACTTTCTATTGGCGACGCCCTTGAACGCTCAACAGCCTCCGCCCACCGTGGGTGCCGTGCTGCAAGGCCTCGATAAGGTAACAGCGCGTATCTCCACTTTCCCGGCTTCGACAAGTGAGGAAATTCGCTTCGGAACCTTGTCCATACGCGTGCGCGCCTGTCACAAAACGCCACCGACGGAGCCGCCCGAAAGTACGGCGTTCTTAGAAATTACCGATATTCGTCCCGGTGCCGAACCGGCGCTCTTATTCAGCGGCTGGATGTTTGCCTCGAGCCCGGCCTTATCGGCGCTCGAGCATCCGGTCTACGACGTCTGGGTGGTCGATTGTATGAAGGCTTCCAACTCGTCGGCGGATAGCTCGGGTCGGTAGACCGCGGTAATTTTTATTGCCTTGGCGAGGCGTTTTTTATAATCGGGGCGGTCGATTTCGATCGCGCCAAATTGCCGCAAATGTTCGGTCAGGAACTGGCTGTCGAGCAGGGTAAAACCGCTTTTGCATAAACGCGCGGCAAGGTGGCACAGCGCTACCTTACTGGCGTCGCGGGCGCGCGAAAACATGCTTTCGCCGAAAAACGCTCCACCCAGGGCAACCCCGTAGAGCCCGCCAACCAGCTCGCCGTCCTGCCAGGTTTCGACCGAATGGGCGAAGCCCGTATCGAACAAGGCGTTGTAAAGTCCCTTGATCTCGGTGTTGATCCAGGTATCCGGGCGGGAACCTGTGTGTTCGGCGCAGCTTCGAATCACGCCGATGAAATCTGAATCGGAGCGAACCTCGCAGGGCCCGTTCCGCAACGTGCGCCGCAGCCGGCGGGGTATGTGAAAGTCGGTAAGTGGGATGACGCCGCGCACGTCGGGATCGATCCAGTACAGGTCCGAGCCGTGGCGGCTTTCCGCCATGGGGAAGACGCCGCTGGCGTAGGCGCCTAGGAGGATTTGCGGTGTCAGAACGGTCATTGGCGCCGCTTAGTTGTGTGCCACCAAATGCTCGAGCCAATGGATGTCATATTTACCAGCTACAAATGAGGCGTCTTCAATTATACGCTGGTGCAGCGGAATAGTGGTCTCGATGCCCGAGACAACCATTTCGTCGAGCGCACGGCGCAGCCGTAGCAGGCAATCCTCGCGGGTGGCGGCGTGAACAAGCAATTTGGCGACCAGACTGTCGTAATAGGGCGGTACGGTATAGCCGCCGTATAACCCGGAATCGACCCGCACGCCGGGTCCTCCGGGCGTGTGGAATTCGGTAATCAGACCAGGTGAGGGGGCGAAAGTCTCCGGGTTCTCGGCGTTGATGCGGCATTCAATAGCGTGACCATTGAAGGAAATTTTGTCCTGGCTGAACGACAGCGGCTCGCCGGCGGCTATGCGGATCATTTCGCGCACGATATCGATGCCGCAGATCATTTCCGTAATCGGATGCTCGACCTGGACGCGGGTATTCATTTCGATGAAATAGAATTCGCCGTTTTCATACAAAAATTCGAACGTGCCGGCGCTGCGATAACCCATGCGCTGCGCCGCCGCACAACAAATCTCGCCAATGCGCTGGCGGGCCTTGCTGCCGAGCTGTGGGGCGGGGGCCTCTTCCAGAACCTTCTGGTGGTTGCGCTGCAACGAGCAATCACGTTCGAACAGATGAACTGCATTGCCGTGGCAGTCAGCTAAGACCTGTACCTCGATGTGGCGTGGGTTCGCTAGGTATTTCTCCAGGTAGACCGTGGCCTCGCCGAAATTGGTTTGCGCTTCGTTTTTCGCCAAGCTTAGCGACGCCGCGATATTATCGCCTTCGGCGACGACCTTCATGCCCCGCCCGCCGCCGCCCGCGGCGGCCTTGATCAGTACCGGATAGCCGATTTGTTCGGCTACGCGGGCGGCTTCCACCGCGTCGGTAACCGCGCCGTCCGAGCCGGGCACGACCGGCACATTGGCGGTGCGCATTGCCGCCTTGGCGGCTACCTTGTCGCCCATCTCGGCGATATGCTCGGGCTTCGGCCCGATGAAGGTAAATCCATGCTCTTCGACGATGTGGGCAAAGTTTTTGTTCTCCGACAAAAATCCGTAGCCGGGGTGGATAGCGTCGGCGTTCGTTACTGTCGCCGACGAGACAAGGGCGGGGATATTGAGATAACTCTCAGCTGCCGCCGGCGGACCGATACAAACACTTTCGTCGGCGAGACGCACATGCATCGCCTCGGCATCGGCGGTCGAATGGACGGCGACCGTGGCGATACCCATCTCTTTGCAGGCGCGGTGGATGCGCAACGCAATCTCGCCTCGGTTCGCTATGAGCACTTTCTCGAACATCGGGTCTGACTAGTGACTAATCGATGAAGGCGAGAACTTCGCCGTATTCGACCGGCTGGCCATCGTCAACGATGATTTGCGAGAGTATTCCCGAGCACGGCGCGGCGATCTCATTGAAGGTTTTCATGGCCTCCACCATCAGGATCGTTTGCCCCTCGGTAACGGCTTCGCCGGGGTGTACGAAGGGTGACTCACCGGGCGCCGGTGCCATATAGATGGTGCCGACCATCGGCGAGGTGACGGCACCGGGGTGGTGAGCTACGTCCACCGACGGTGTCTCGCTTTCACTATTGCTGCTCGCTACCGGGACCGGTGGGGCCGGTTCACTGGCCGGCTCCGCGCCCGGTGTCGCGACGCGGATTCGCTTACCCGCGTCCTCGTATTCTATTTCCCCAAGCCCAGTTTCGGCTAACAAATCAGCCAGCTTGCGAACCAGATCTGCATCAACGTCGAAATTATCGTCCATAGAGCGCGCTTCAGTTCCGTCCGGAGATTTTGGTGGCCAGTGCTTGCAAGGCCAACAGGTAACTATCCCCACCGAACCCACATATTATACCCGAGGCGGCGGCGCTGACATAAGAATGATGGCGGAATTCCTCGCGGGCGAAAATATTCGACAGGTGTACCTCGACGATGGGAATGGTCAACAGCCGTAGAGCATCGTGGACCGCCACCGACGTGTGAGTATAGGCGCCGGCGTTGATTGCCAGGCCCGCCGCACTATCGCGGGCTTCCTGAATCCAGGCGACTAGTTCACCCTCATGGTTGGTCTGCCGAAATTCTAGCTTTACACCCTCGTTCTTGGCCGCCTTGGCACAGCGTTTTTCGATGTTGGCCAGGGTCTCGCCGCCATAGGTGTCGGGCTCACGCTCTCCGAGTAGATTCAAGTTTGGTCCATTGAGGACCCACACCGTTGGGCTGTCTGCCACGCGTCTGGACCTAAGCTGGTGAATGTCGGTCCTGCGGGTAGCACACGTCGCGAATCACCGCAACGATGCCGCGTTGCTTTAAGCGATGCTCTATTGAGCGGCGATCTCGCTGGCGCGCTGTTGCAGCTTCGCCAACAGCGTATCTAAGCTGTGGCGTTCTTTTTCGGTAAGCACCGCCGCCAGTTCGGATTCACGGCTGCGGGCAATTGGTACTACCTTTTGGTGAGTGCGTGCGCCGCGTGCGGTCAGTTTTAAAATCGACCGCCGCCGGTCGTTCGAATCCGTTTCGCGCTTGATGAGTTTTTGTTCGATTAATCGGGCGGTCGCGCGGCTGACTGTCACTTTGTCCATCGCGGTGCGACCGCAAACGCCGCTGGCGCTCAAGGAGCCGAAGCGCCCCAACACGGCCATCATCCGCCATTCCGGAATACTCAGGCCGAACAAATCACGGTATTCACGTGCGATGGCGTTGCTTACCGTGTTCGACAAAATGGATAGCCGGTAAGGCAGAAATTGCTCGAGCACCAACAGCGAGTCCGTGGTTTTCACAGCATCGTTACCGGGGTTCATTTTAACACTTTTGAGATAGTAACATATGAAACTAAAAATAAGATGATCGGCGCACCAGGTCAACCAACGCCTGTCTGGCCGAGCTGCGGATTGTGCAGCTGATGGACGAAGGCCGCGAAAAAAAGTCGTTTATGCAATATGGTGACAGAGCGACGATCGAGATGTTCGACGTCGGCGATCGGTCGGTTTTCGGCGCTATCGATAAGGAAATTATTCAGGCTTAATTTAAGCCACCGCCAGTTGCGCACAGACCGCTTCAAAGACCGCCTCGAACATCTCCGTCGTCAGCCGGCCCGTGTTGGTGTTGTATCGCGAGCAATGGTAGCTGTCGGTTAGTGTCAGCGTGCGCTCAACCGTCACCACCTCATGAATCGCGCAATGGCCGAATTTGAATGCGCTTTTTCGCACATCGAGCCCGGCCAAGAACGCATTATGGGCGAGGCCGCCCAGCGCCACGACGACGCGCAAATTGGTCATAGCCGCGATTTCCCTCTTTAGGAACGGCTGGCATGCGGCGACTTCTCTGCCAATCGGCTTGTTCTCCGGCGGTACGCAGCGTACCGCGTTGGTCACCCGGCAATCGTTCAGGCGTAAGCTATCGCTCGGCTGTGCGCTGTAACGGCCGGCGGCGAAGCCAAATTTCAACAAGGTTGCGTAGAGCAGGTCGCCTGCATAGTCGCCGGTGAACGGCCGGCCTGTTTGGTTGGCGCCTTTAAGCCCCGGCGCCAGCCCGACGATCAGTAGCCGTGCGTCCAGGTCACCAAAACTTTGGACAGGTGCGTTGTGAAAGTCGGGGAATTTCCCCCGGTTTTGATTGCGAAAGTTGACCAGCCGGGGACACAGGGCGCAGTCGTGGTCAGGCTGTGGCGACACTATTACGCCGTCTCGGCAACTTCGTCGTCTTCATAGTCGTCGTATTCGTCATCGTCGTATTCGTCGTCGTAATCATCGTCGCTATTGCGGATGTTATCGTCGCGGGCCGGTGACCGGTCACCGTTATGCTGGCGCGAAATCTCCCCACGCAAGCTGGAAAGATCAACGAAACTATCTGCCTGACGGCGAATTTCATCGGCGATCAGCGGCGGGCTCACAGATACGGTGCTGATAACCGTTACCCGCGTGCCAAGGCGTTGCACGGCTTCGATCAGCCGGCGGTATCCGCCGTCACCGGTCATGAGCACGATATGGTCGACCCTGCCGGCCATTTCCATGACATCGACGGCCAGTTCGACATCGATCGAATTGCGAATCCGTCGCCTGCCGGTGGTATCGGTGTAATCCTTGGCCGGCTTAGTAATCAGTGTGTAGCCATTGTAGTCGAGCCAATCGACCAGTGGGCGGATCGGCGAATATTCCTGATCCTCAATCAGGATCGTATAGTAATAGGCCCGCACCAGCGACGCCTTGGATTTGAACAGCAGTAACAATTTTTTATAATCGATATCGAAATCCAACGCCTTCGCGGTCGCATAAAGGTTAGCGCCGTCGATAAAGACGGCAACTCGTTCATTATTAGAAAACATGATGTTAGCGTCCTTTTCTAATACAAAATATGAAATATAAATACCAATATCAGGGTCATGCTAATGCGCTGCGTGAATGCGCGGTAGACAAATAATTAGCGTGCCTGGCCGTTGTTGTCTATTGCTTTACCTCCGAAGGTTTGGACGGGTCTGCAGGGAGCAAATTCGTGATTCTTATTGGCCTTGGCGCCAACTTGTCTAGCACCCAGTTCGGTCCGCCTAAAAGAACCCTAGAGGCGGCGCTAGATGCGCTGGAAAGCCATGGCGTGCGGATCGTTCAACGCTCTCGCTGGTATTCTTCGGCACCGGTGCCGCCGTCCGGCCAGCCGCGCTATATCAACGCGGTTGCCGCTGTTGGGACGGACCTAGAGCCTAAAGCGCTCTTAGATCTGCTCCACGCCATTGAAAGCGATTTTGGTCGCCAACGCGCGGAACCTAATGGGGCGCGCGAGATTGACTTGGATTTGCTCGCCTACGGCGGCCTCATAAGCAGCCAATCGCCACCGTTTTTACCCCATCCCCGCTTGACGGAGCGGGCCTTCGTGTTGCTGCCCATATGCGACATCGATCCGGCCTGGCGGCATCCGCAATTAGGGCAGAGTGCGGCTGAACTGGTTGAGGCGTTCGCCAGTGGCGCTGACGTGGAATTATGCGATGGGCCGGGTATTTAGGCAAAAAAACGCCTTAACCTGTTGGCAGACGGTATTTTTCACCTTATATACGGGAAAATTTTAGAACCTGATTTGGAGAAATATTAATGGCTCGGGTAACCGTTGAAGACTGTGTTGATAAGATTCCAAACCGCTTCGAATTGGTCATGCTCTCGGCACAACGCGCCCGCGAAATTCTGGCCGGCTCGTCGGTGACCGTCGAGCTGGACAATGACAAAAATCCCGTCATTGCGTTACGCGAGATCGCCGATGCGACGGTAGAGCTCGACGAATTGCGCGAATCCTTGCTGCAAAGCCAACAGCGCCATGTGGAATTTGACCTTCCGGAAGAGGAAGAGGGTGAAGAGCTTGTCGAATTGCTCGAATCCGATAGTCATGTGCCGGGAGTCGACGAAGGTACGCCGGTCGACGAGGAAAGTAGCCAGATTGAGAGTGTCGACGAGGAGCCCAAGATGCATTTCGAAGACGTCACTGGGTCGGAGGACATAGACTGACCGACACTTTGTCCTGCCCTGGATTGCCGGGAGGTGTTAAATTGAGGGACGATGAGCCTGGGCGCGCAAGGGTGTGCCCAGGCGTTTTTATCCTCGGACACGAACGGAGTTAGGACCAGGCGAGCGATGGTCGGGCAAAACGAACTGGTGCAGCGGGTCAAATCGTACGACCCCAAGTTCGACGAGACGGTGTTGACCCGCGCCTACGACTTTTCGAAGCAGGCGCACGGCAAGCAGATCCGTGAATCCGGGGACTTATATTTCTCCCATCCCGTTGAAGTTGCTGATATCCTGACCAATTACCGGCTCGACGGAGCGTCGATCGTCACTGCGTTGCTGCACGATACGCTCGAAGATACCGAGACGACGGAATCGGATATCCGGGATAATTTTGGTGACGAGATCACCCAACTCGTCGACGGTGTTACCAAACTCACCCGTCTTGAATTGCAGTCGACCAAGGCAAAACAGGCGGAAAACTTTAGAAAATTCGTGCTGGCGACCAGCCGCGACATTCGCGTGTTGTTGGTCAAACTCGCTGACCGGCTGCACAACATGCGCACGATCGAGCATGTGGGAATGCCGGAACGGCGCCGGCGTATTGCCCGGGAAACCATGGATATTTACGCGCCTCTGGCCGAACGCATCGGCATGCACGACATTAAGGACGAGTTGGAAGACTTGGCCTTCGCCGAGCTTAACTCCGACGCGCGCGGCTCGATTTTGCGCCGGCTGACTTTTTTACGCGAGGAAGGGGGAGGCTTGGTTGAGCGCATCATATCCGAGTTGACCCAAGTCATGCGCGACGAAGGTATCGTGGCCGAGGTGTCGGGCAGGGAAAAGTCGCCTTATTCGATTTGGCGAAAAATGCAGCGCCAGCAGGTCGAATTCGAACAATTGTCCGACATCATGGCGTTCCGCATCGTCGTATGCGAGGAGGTGTTGCAGTGTTACCAAACGCTCGGCATCGTTCACAGCCGCTACAGCGCCGTGCCTGGTCGATTCCGCGATTACGTATCGACTCCCAAACCAAACGGCTATCAGTCGTTACACAGTGGCGTACTAGGGCCGGAAAAGCACCGTATTGAAGTCCAGATCCGAACCCAAGAGATGCACGATATCGCCGAGCGGGGCGTTGCCGCCCATTGGCGCTATAGCGCTTTCGGTGCCGGCCCGATTTCGGTTGAAGGCGCTGACGACAGCAAGCATTACCGGTGGCTGCAGGAGTTGCTGGATATTCTCGATGACGCTGCTGGGCCCGAGGACTTTCTCGAACACACCAAGCTCGAGATGTTCACCGACCAGGTATTCTGTTTTTCGCCGAAAGGCGAGGTCTATACATTGCCACGGGAATCGACACCGATTGATTTTGCCTACGCGGTTCACACCGAAGTTGGCGACCATTGCGTTGGCGCGAAAATCAATGGCCGAAACATGCCCTTGCGCACACAATTACAGAACGGCGATCAGGTCGAAATTCTGACCTCCGAGAACCAAACGCCATCGCCGAACTGGGAACAACTGGTCGTTACCGGCAAGGCGCGGGCACGGATACGCCGGGTGCTACGCAATCAGCAACTGCTGCAATATGTCGAGTTGGGTCAAAGCATTATCGAGAAGGCTTTTCTGCGTCAGGATGAGGAGCTGGACGAGGATAAGCTCAAAGGTGTCCTGAGTGAGTTCCATGTTGAATCGGTAGAAGGCCTTTACGCACTCGTCGGCCAGGGTGTGCATACCGGCCGTTCGGTAATGCAGGCGATTTTCCCGGGCAAAGATGCAAATGGACAACGCAAAGGCGGTGGGTCGATTTTCTCGTTGCGGCGCTCGCGGCGGCGGTCGAGTAAAGCCGGAAAGCACTCCGTTCCCATTACTGGGCTTATCCCGGGCATGGCTGTGCACTTGGCGAAATGCTGCTATCCGCTACCCGGCGATCGCATCGTCGGCATCGCCACGACCGGCAAGGGCGTCACCGTTCACACCATCGATTGCATGACGCTGGAGGCGTTCGCTGAGGCCCCAGAACGCTGGGTCGATGTATCTTGGGAGGTCGACGACGAGGGCGCATCCACGCAGGTGAGCCGGTTAAACGTTACATTGGCCAATGAGCCAGGTAGTCTGGGTGAACTGGCTATCACTATCGCCCAGTCGGGCGGCAATATTTCGAACCTCAAATTCACCGACCGGAACCCGGATTTCTTCGACATGACGGTTGATATCGAAGTTGACGACACCAAACACCTCAATGAAATCATGACCGCCTTGCGCGGCAGCTGGTCCGTAACCTCGATCGACAGGGCGCGTAGCTAAGCGCTGATAGAGAAACCAGAATATGAGCACTGATTTACGTCTTGGGGTGAACGTCGACCATGTCGCGACGATCCGGAACGCACGCGGTGGCGGCCATCCAGATCCGGTGCGCGCGGCGCGCGCCGCGGCGCAGGCCGGTGCTGACAGCATCGTCGCCCACCTGCGCGAAGACCGGCGTCATATATCCGACGACGATCTGGTGCGCTTAATTGATGCACTCGATTCGCCGTTAACACTGGAGATGGCGGCGACCGACGAGATGCTCGATATAGCGCTACAGCATCGCCCGCAAACGGTCTGCATCGTTCCTGAAAAACGCGAGGAGCGGACCACCGAGGGTGGTCTCGATGTTGCTGCCGGGTATAACCATCTGGCCCGGTTCGTCGATGTGCTGGGCGGCAGCCGGATTATCGTCTCGATGTTCATCGAGCCCGACGCGTGCCAACTCGACGCCTCGCGCTCGATTGGGGCGCCGGCGGTCGAATTGCATACCGGAGTTCATTGCGAGGCGGTGATCGCCAGAGACGATGCCCTGGCCGCGCGGGAGTTGGAGCGGATCGCGGACGCTGCCAGATATGGTGCCGAAATTGGGTTGGAAGTCCACGCTGGACACGGCCTGACATTCGACAGCATCGGTTCAATCGCCGCCATCGAAGAAATCGTCGAACTCAACATCGGTCATTTTCTTATCGGCGAAGCAATATTTGGCGGCCTCGAAAGCGCTATCATTCGCATGCGCTCGTTAATGGATATGGCGCGCGCCGAGTCCGTGGGTGGCATTAGCGTATGAGCGTGATAATCGGCATCGGCAGCGACCTGATCAACATCACCCGTATCGAGCGGACGCTGGATCGATTTGGTGAGCGTTTTATCCAGCGCTGTTTTACCGAGATCGAGCGGGTCAAATCTGATCGGCGCGTCAACCGTGCCGACAGTTATGCTAAACGTTACGCCGCGAAAGAGGCCTGTTCCAAGGCGTTGGGAACTGGTTTCCGGAATGGGGTTTTTTGGCGCGACATGGGGGTCGTCAACCTGGCGTCCGGCAAGCCGACATTGGTGCTGACTGGCGGGGCGGCAATCCGCTTGGCCGAAATTACACCGGCGGGAATGACACCGTCGATCGATCTATCGCTCACCGACGAGCATCCCGTCGCCCAGGCCATCGTCATTATCACGGCCATACCCGATTCAAGCCCGGATCCCAATGGCGCTGCATCCCAAACCGAGGACTGAGTACGAATTACCATTCGTGGCTGGCGGATTCTGGTGCAGCTCGCTAGAAAGCTCGCTGCACCAATTTTCCAGCTAATGTGCGGGTAGTTTTTTGTGGGTACCAACGAAGAAAATAACATGGCGAAAAGCAAGAAAAAGAATGACGCTGGAGGCTGGGTTGAGACCCTGCGCACAATCGTTTATGCACTTCTCATCGCGTTTTTAGTTCGCACCCTGGCCTATCAGCCGTTCAACATTCCCTCTGGCTCGATGATCCCGACGTTGCTTGTCGGTGATTATCTTTTCGTATCCAAATTTTCCTACGGTTACAGCCGGTTTTCGTTGCCGTTGGGTATGGGGTTTTTCTCCGGCCGTATCCTGGGCAATGCGCCTGAGCGTGGTGACATCGCCGTATTCCGGCAGCCACCAAGCAATCGCGACGATTTTATTAAACGCATTGTCGGCATTCCCGGTGACCGCATTCAGATAATCGGTGGCGTTTTGCATGTCAACGGCAAGGCAGTGGACAAACGCCGCATCGACGATTTTACCTTCACCGATCGGCGGGGCCGAACAGGGCGAATTTCCCAGTACACGGAAACGCTACCCAATGGACCGAGTTACACGGTGCGGGAATCCCTCGGTGACACCGGGCCGGTCGATAACACCCGCGAATTTATCGTTCCGGAGGAGCAGTATTTTGCCATGGGTGATAATCGCGACGACAGTAATGACAGCCGCGTGTGGGGTTTTGTGCCAGCGGAGAATCTAGTCGGCCGCGCCGAAGTGCTGTTCTTTTCGACCGATGGCAGCGCCGGGTGGTTTCAGCCATGGCTGTGGCCGACCGCAACACGGTTTTCGCGCATTCTCAATAGCGTCGAGTGATGGCCGGCGACCGCTTGTATAGCGTACTACAAGCCAGCCTGGAATATTCATTCCGGGATCTGGAACTCTTAGAACGGGCGTTGACCCACGCCAGTGCCGGCGCCGAACGTAATAACGAGCGCCTGGAATTTCTTGGCGACCGTGTGCTGGGGTTGACCGTGTCGGTGATGTTGCTCGACAAATTCCCCGATGAAAACGAAGGCCATATCGGCCGCCGTTTCGCGGAACTGGTGCGCGCCGAAACACTTACTCAAATCGGCCGCACGGTAGGGATCGATGCGGCGCTGAGTTACGCGGGCAGCGAGGCTAACGACGGTATCGTTGCCGACGCCACGGAAGCGGTGATCGCGGCGCTGTATCTGGATGGCGGTTACGCCGTAGCAGCACGGTTTATCGAGCAACACTGGTCGTCGTTGATCCGGAGCTCCGATGCGCCGCCGCGCGACGCCAAGACGGCGCTACAGGAGTGGAGTCAAGCGCGTGGGCTCGGGTTGCCCACATATCGCGACACCGCCCGCGAGGGCCCCGACCATGAACCTCTGTTTACGGTGGAAGTAACCGTTCCCGGGGGAGAGCCAGCGCGCGCGCAAGGCAGCAACAAGCGCGTCGCGGAACAAAAGGCGGCGGCACTTTTATTGCGCCAGTTGGAGACCGCTGATGCCGGCTGATGTGACCCGATGCGGCGTGGTGGCGGTTATTGGCGTGCCCAACGCCGGTAAGTCGACCCTGGTCAACCAGTTCGTCGGCGCCAAGGTGTCGATCGTCACCCATAAGGTGCAAACCACGCGCAGCCGCATTCGCGGCATCGCTATCGTCGATGCGACGCAGATTATTTATGTTGACACCCCGGGTATTTTTGCACCTCATCGGCGGCTTGAGCGGGCCATGGTGGATGCTGCCTGGATGGGTGCCGCGGACGCCGATATCGTCGTATTGGTCGTCGATGCGCGGCGCGGCGTGACCGATGAGGTCACCCATATCGTCGACAGACTTATCGAGGGCAGGTGCCCCGCTGTTTTGGCCTTGAACAAAATCGATACGGTAAAGCGGGATACCTTGTTGGCTTTGGCGGAGGAGTTGAACGCCAAGGGTCTGTTCGACGACATATTTATGGTGTCGGCGCTGAATGGCGATGGGGTTGACGATTTGCAGGCCTATGTGGTGTCTAAAATGTTGACAGGCCCGTGGCTGTTTCCCAAGGACCAATTGTCGGATTTGCCGCAACGGTTGTTGGCTGCCGAGGTGACGCGCGAGAAGGCCTACCTGTATTTGCATCAAGAACTACCTTATGCGCTTGTCGTCGACACTGAAGATTGGCAGGACTTTAAGGACGGCAGCGTGCGCGTTGACCAGGTGATCTATGTGGAGCGGAAAACTCAAAAGGGTATTGTGCTGGGCAAGGGTGGGAAGACCATCAAGCGCATTCGCAGCGAGGCGCAGCAGGAACTGGCCGAGCTGCTCGGACAGCCCGTGCATCTGTTCATTCACGTCAAGGTCCGCGAAAACTGGGTCAATGATCCCGGCCGCTACCGCGAATGGGGGCTGTGCTACGACGCATGAGGTCTGTATCCTGTTGAACACGCATCATGGACTGGACTGACGAAGCCTTTGTGCTGGCCGCTCGCCCCCACGGTGAAGGCGCTGCCGTGGTGCAGTTACTCACCAAAGATCATGGCCGCCACGCCGGTTTGGTCCACGGTGGCGGATCGGCATCGAAGCGGGCGCTAGTCGAGCTGGGCAACCGCGTGCACGCGACTTGGCGGGGCCGCTTGCCGGAACATCTGGGCCGCCTCACGTTGGAAGTTGAGCGGCCCTACGCGGTTTCCCTGATGGACGACCCGAAGCGCTTGTCGGCTTTGGCGACGATGTGCGCGGTTGCCGAAATCGCCATGCCCGAACGCGAACCTCACCCGGCGCTGTTTCACGCCACCGAGGTTCTGCTCGACAGTTTGGCCGAAACAGCCGCGGATGTGTGGCAGGCGATCTATATTCGTTGGGAGTTGGGATTACTGGACGAACTCGGTTTCGGCTTGGATTTATCGGCTTGTGCGGCGACCGGTCATACCGATGACTTGGTATTTGTAAGCCCGCGTACCGGCCGGGCCGTGTCACGCGAGGCAGGCGCGCCCTACGAGGACAAGTTACTGCGCTTGCCGGGATTTTTGACACCCGAGGCCAAAGCCGGGATCAGCGCATCGGATAGAGATATTCATGATGGCTTAAGGCTGACCGGCTATTTCCTCACCTGGCATGTGTTCGACTCCCTGAACCGGCCACCACCTGCTGCCCGTGATCGGCTAATGGATTTGTTGGAGGCTGGCGGCGAATCGAAGTAGGTAACGGGCCAGCAAGGTAAAGTAGCCTTACATAACAAGTTGCGCCCGTAGAGGAGCGTCATGGCAAAAGCCGCATCCGTCGGCGCCGTTCGCAAGGAGCCGTTCAAGGACGCCCTGAGTGAGCGCTATCTGAATTACGCCATCTCGACGATCATGGCGCGCTCGTTGCCCGACGTGCGCGATGGCCTGAAACCGGTGCACCGCCGTTTGCTGTACGCCATGCGTCAATTGCGCCTGGACCCCGAGCAGGGATTCAAAAAATGCGCCCGCGTCGTCGGAGATGTCATGGGTAAGTTCCATCCCCACGGCGATCAGGCAATTTACGACGCGCTGGTGCGGTTGGCACAGGAATTTGCCGTGCGCTACCCGCTGGTCGACGGCCAGGGAAACTTCGGCAACGTCGATGGCGATAACGCCGCGGCCATGCGCTACACCGAAGCGCGCATGACCGAGGTCTCCGTGGCGCTGCTCGACGGTATCGACGAGAACGCCATAGACTTTCGCGATACCTACGACGGCGAGGGCTTGGAACCGGTCGTTTTGCCGGCTAATTTCCCTAATCTGTTGGCTAACGGCGCTACAGGAATCGCTGTTGGCATGGCGTCGAGCATCCCGCCCCATAATGTCGGCGAGATCTGCGATGCGCTCCTTCACTTGTTGAAAACACCGAAGACAACCGTCGGCAAGTTGGTCGACCTGATGCCGGGTCCAGATTTCCCGACCGGTGGCGAACTGGTCGAGGACCGCGAGAGCATCGTCGAGGCCTATGAAACGGGTCGCGGAAGTTTTCGCGTACGAGCCAAATGGCAGGTCGAGGATCTGGGCCGTGGGCAATACCAGATTGTCGTTACCGAAATTCCCTACCAAGTACAAAAGTCGCGGCTAATCGAGCGTATCGCTGATCTTCTGCAGGCGAAGAAATTAGCTATGCTGGTCGATGTACGCGATGAATCGGCGGAGGATATTCGCCTAATCCTCGAACCGAAAAGTCGCAATGTGGAGCCGGTGGTGTTGATAGAGAGCCTGTTTCGTCAAACCGAACTGGAAACGCGCTTTGGGCTAAATATGAACGTTCTGGACGCCGACCAGACGCCACGCGTGATGTCCTTGCGCGAGGTGCTGCAGGCGTTCCTTGATCACCGCCACGATGTACTGGTTCGGCGCAGCAAATTTCGCCTCAATAAAATTGCCGATCGCCTAGAAGTCCTGCACGGCTACATGATCGTCTACCTCAACCTCGACGAGGTCATTCGAATCATTCGCGAGGAAGACGATGCAAAAAAGGTGCTGAAAAAGAAGTGGAAGCTGACCGATGGCCAAGTCGACGCAATCTTAAATATGCGTTTGCGGGCATTGCGCCGGCTGGAAGAGATCGCCATCCAAGAGGAAATTGGCGATCTCGAAGACGAACAGAAGTCGCTGAGCGGGCTGCTGAAGGACCGCAAGAAACGTCTCGCACAGCTCGCCGATAAGATAGGTGAAATCAGGAAAAAATTTGGAGCTAAGACGGAGCTCGGTCGCCGCAGGACGACGATCAACGATGCACCCGAGCGGGTCATAGTGCCGGTTGAAGCGATTATCGAGCGGGAGCAGGTCACCGTCGTTTGTTCGCTGAAGGGTTGGGTGCGAACCATTAAAGGCCAAAATGTCGACGAGTCGATGCTGAAAAACAAAGAAGGCGATGCCGGCCGGTTTATCGTTACAGCGGAGACCACGGATAAGCTGGTGGTGTTCGCCACTAATGGGCGTTTCTACACTGTCGGTGTTGATAAGCTCCCTGGCGGGCGCGGCAACGGCGAGCCGCTGAGCCTGATGGTAGACTTGGGTAACGACGCCGATATAGTCCAGATCCTGGTCCACCAGCCCAACCGCAAATTGTTCGTCGCTTCCGGTGATGGGCGGGGCTTTATTGTGCCGGAGGTCGATGTCGCGGCACAAACGCGGACCGGCAAGCAGGTTTTGAGTGTCAGTGGCGATGTTGAGGCGCAAGCCTGTACCGTTGCTGACGGTGACCATGCCGCGGTGATCGGTGATAACCGCAAGCTGCTCATCTTTCCGCTGTCCGAGCTACCTGAAATGTCGCGGGGCCGGGGCGTCAAGCTACAAAATTACAAAGATGGCGGCCTGCGTGACGCCATGATCTTCACACTGAAGGACGGCCTTACGGTGCGCATCGGCGGGCGCCATCGCACTTTCGAGAAGGCGGAGCTCACCGACTGGATAGGCAAACGATCGCAAGCCGGCCGGCTGCCACCGCAAGGGTTTCCACGCTCCAATACCTTTTCGTAATAGGGCCTCGTGATATGCCGACAATTTGTTCCAGTGAAACGGAAGTGTTAACAACGTGCCGCAAGTCATCGAACGGGTGACTGAACTACGGGAGAATGGACATGACAGTAAGCGCACAACCGCAGCCTACGACATTAGCCGGCGTTCTGTGGCCGGATAGAGTATCGCCAACGACAACACAGGCGCTGCGGGCGGTTGTCCTTGCTGTTTTGGGGAGCCTGTTCGTCGCGATTACCGCTCAAATTCAGGTGCCCTTGTGGCCGGTGCCGGTAACAGGACAGACCTTCGGCGTTCTCGTTGTTGGATTGGTATTGGGCTGGCGACTCGGCGTGGCCTCTTTGCTGCTCTATATCACCGAGGGAGTCGCTGGCCTTCCGGTGTTCGCAAAATTTGCTGCCGGACCAGCAGTGATGGCCGGGCCGACGGGTGGTTACATCGTCGGCTTCGTTCTGGCCGCGGCGATTGTTGGCTACTTAGCCCAGCGCGGCTGGGACCGCAACGCTTGGCGCACGGCAATCGCGATGCTGTTAGGAAACGTTGCTATCTACGTTCCGGGCTTGATTTGGCTGGGCATGTTTTACGCCGGACCGGGCGCACAATACGTCGCCAATACCGGCGCAACAACGGTAGCGGGTGCTGCAATCGCAGGCGGTTTAACGCCGTTCCTGCTGGGAGATGCGCTAAAACTAGCGCTGGCCGCGGCGCTGTTACCGGTTACGTGGCGGCTGGTTGCGGGCCGTATTCGGCCGTAGCTTCGATTAGAAGTTCAGCGAAATATCGCGGTGGTGCGAGCGGCAAACGGCGACGCTTCTTGCGATGCTAGAAGGTAGTCGTTCTTGCAGGCGAATACCGATTGAATTTTTGATCGCATCGTTGTAACTGGCCAGCCTGGCGGACAACTCACCGGCGGCGCGTTCACGCCAAGTGACTTCGGTTTTATACAGAGTAATAGCGTCGGCAACGAACTTAACCGTTTTTTTGCGGCCCTTGCCGTTCGGCTTCAAGGCCCGATCGCCTTTAGTCAGCAACGAGCTAATCGAACTCGTGTCCGGCGCCGCCTCGCGGAGAGATTTGCGAGCTGCTTTCAGGGCCGCTTTTACTTCTTTGACGGGATTGTTCTGTGCGATCACTTTGAGCGCTTCGATCTCGCCGGAGATTGCCGATAGAGAGCCGCCTTTTTGGGCCAACGTCAATATCTCCTGTACCGGCTTATAAGCCCGGTCGACGTTTTGACGGTAATCTCGCCGGGCCTTAGTCTCAGCCTTTAATAGGCCGACAAATTGTTTACGCTTGTCCTTCCAACTGTCTGGAATGCCGGCCTCCAACGCCACCTTCGTTGTTTCTAAATCAGCTATGTTGTTTTCTAACTCCTCAATCTTAGCGGGCGGTGTTGCGTTACGCCGTTTGAGACGGTTGAGAATATTTTCAAGGTCTTCCATCTTTTCGGCGATGTCTCGGGCATTTTCTTGCAAGCGTCGCACCTCTCTATGCAAGGGTCGGTACGCGATGGCCGCTTGTGCGACGTTATCCGCGGCGGTGCGTACATTGGTCACTAAATCGAACGTGTCCAACGCGAGATTGAAGCTTCTGGCCAATTCTTTCTGCCGCTTTTCGGGCAGATAGCTGATGTCGAGCCGCATGGCGCTTTGAATTTGCGATTGCAGGGCATCGCCGGTCTCGTCGTAGACGGCAAAAACATGCTGCTCTAGACATTGCTGCAGACGTGGGTTTTTCGGTGGCGGCGCGGTATCGGAGGTAAGGAACGACTGGTTGGGAAGGAAGTTTACCAAGCTTGGAAAAGTGCCGACGATACCGAGGCCGACGAGTTGCAAAAGAATAAAGGCAATAACGCCGCGGTAGATGTCCAGGGTTTTGACCTCCACCGGGGCGACGCCACGAAGATAGAACAGGGCGAACCCGAACGGTGGCGTCAAGAACGAGGTTTGCATGTTGACGCCGATCATCACGCCCAGCCACACAGCGGTAATGTTGGCCGCTGGGTCGGATAACAGAATCGGGGCGACGATAGGTACGACGACGACGGCTATTTCGATAAAATCGAGGAAAAAGCCGAGAAAAAAGATCACTGCCATAACGACAATGAACTGGGCCCAAAAGCCACCCGGTAATCCGGTCAGAAACTCCTTTACCAGTATTTCGCCGCCGAAGCTGCGGAATGCTGCGGTCAGCATAGCCGCGCCGAGGAGGATTATGAAAACCATCGAGGTCGTCTTGGCAGTTTCCACCATAACGCCCTTTAAAGTGTCGTCGATTTTTATCGTCCGCCAGCCGCTCCACGCGACCGCAGCGAGCAGGCCAATGACCGCGATGACTGCCAACGTGACCCCGATCGCGTTTTCTCGCGAACTAATGTTTTTAACGTTGAGATCGAATTGGCCGATCAGGACCAGAATGACGACGAGCGACAGGATGGCGATTATCGCCGGCGTAAAAGCATTTCGCTTGCCTTCCATGAGGCGGTAGCCGGCCATGACCATGGCGCCTATGGCGCCGATAGCGCCGGCCTGATTGACCGTCGCGATGCCGAGGATAATCGAACCGAGAACCGCCAGGATTAGCGCCAAAGGCGGGACCAGGGCGAGGACGACCCGAAACGCGAAACGCAGGTCGTACTTACCTTCCGTGGGAACCGCCGGTGCCATTTTTGGCCGAGTCAGTGCTGTAAACAAAATGTAAGCAACATACAGCCCCACCAGAACCAAGCCTGGTGCCATGGCGCCTAGGAACATATCGCCCGCACTGGTTGACGTGATGCCGAACTCGGACGGTAGTACCGACTGTCCAGTTGCATTTTTATAATTGATTTGCCGTAGCGTGCCGGCCTGATCGGTTGCATTGGATAGCTGGTCGGCGAGAATAATCAGGACGATCGATGGCGGGATGATTTGCCCTAAAGTGCCGGACGCGGCAATTGTTCCGGCGGCAAGGGATTTGGAATAATTGTTGCGCAACATCGCCGGCAATGAGATCAGGCCCATGGCAACGACCGTGGCTCCGAGGATGCCCGTGGTGGCGGCGAGTAGTGCGCCGACCAGGACGACCGAAATACCCAAACCACCGGGAATGGGGCCGAAGAGCTGCGCCATGGTAACCAAAAGATCCTCGGCGATCTTCGAGCGCTGCAGCATAATGCCCATAAACACGAACAGTGGAACGGCGATGAGAGTGTCGCGCTCGACTTCCCAATAAACCCCACGGAAATTGGTAACGCCGGCGGTGAGCCATTGCACAGGCCCGTCCTGGGCGAAATAGGCGCTGACATCGCCGGCGAGTACGGTGCCGGCCAGAGATGCAATACCAATCGTCAATATAGCCGATCCTGGCAGCGCAAAAGCGACGGGAAACCCGACAGCCAGGGCGCCTGCCATGGTTAGGACGAGAAGGGCTAAGAAAAAGAGTTCCATTATCTTGTCAACCGCCGTTCGCTGATTTAAAGGTCGGCTATGTCGGCAGAGTTATGGCCATTAGGTTCGCCGCGCAATACGGCGACGTTAGACAGGAAATAGCTGGTAAACTGCACCATCATCGACAGGGCGTAGACTGCCAGAAATCCTGCCATTAGATACTTCACGTACAATCCGAATCCGGCCTGTGTAGTCTCGAAGGCGAGCAGCGGGCTGTTGATAACGGTTGCCTTGCTCCACATTCCCAAAGTTAGAACTATCCAGCACAGCGGAATGCCAAGCAAAATCGAGCCAAGGGCATTAGTCCTTGCCTTGCCGCGTTCGCTGAACCCGGTGTAGAGCACGTCGACGCGCACATGCGCCTCTTCGATGAGCGTATAGGCGCTGGCGAAGAGGAATAGTGCTGCATACCAAAATCGGACGAGGTCGCCCATAAATGCCTGCTCATAGGAAAAAATGAAGCGAACGATGACGATCTGGAACTCGGCTAGAACCACCAGCAGGGCCAGCCAGATAAATCCGAGCGCGCGCACGAAATAAGCGATCACCAGCGAAATAAGAATTAACGGGTAGTGGACGTAGGTTCCACGCCACCGCGATTGCCCTAGTAGTTTGGCGAGTTCGTCACCGAACAGCGCGGGCAGAAAATTCTCGACTCGGAGGAATGAAATAACGCTATCGACAAGACCGATGAGCAGTACCGACCAAAACGCTACGCGGATGATGTAGGACGCCATCGCTGACAGTTTTTCGGCGTCGACGCGCAACGGGCGATCGCGTGTTACGAGAACAAAGCCAACGACAAGAACGACAATGATCAGATAGCTCGCCAATTGGAACCATCCGAGCGATACGTCTACGGCGACCAGCGGCCTTTGCGGCGACTCTACGCCAAACCAGCCTTGATGGGCAAAGAAGTTGACGATGCCTGGCCAGTCGCGCCAGTAGATAAGATAGTTATTCACTAGGAACGTCAACGCGATT
The DNA here is from genome assembly GCA_964530225.1 of uncultured Rhodospirillaceae bacterium. GTDB lineage: Bacteria > Pseudomonadota > Alphaproteobacteria > UBA6615 > UBA6615 > CAZHBA01. Next base: position 59,609 of record CAZHBA010000092.1, read on the forward strand.
GCAACGATTGCCAGCGCGACAGCGCGGACTGCCAAGTCCACGTTACCAACTTTCCACGACCGGGTCTCCAGCGCTGTTGCGGTCATCTCTTTGGCGCCCAATCTACGCCCATCAAGAAAGGTTTCTCACGCGTCTTGAATACAACGGGAGATCCAGCATTCAGTAAGTCACGATCTGTTAGTGATATGGAAAGCGGAGCCCTGGGGCTCCGCTTTCTCAGTCGTCTGGCTCTTCGGCTCCGTACTACAGACCAAGAACGCGGTTGCGCTGGCGCAGATAAGCAACGTCGGAGATATTCGTCCAAGCACCGGTTTCCGCACGCGCTTTCAGGAAACTCTCATGGATCTTGCTGGCGAGAGGACTATGACCGCGAACCTCTTCGAACACATCATTGGCCGCTTTGCCGAAGCTGTCGTAGGTCTCGTCGTTGAACTCGCGCAATTGCACGCCTTGATCCTCGATTAGCGTCTTGAGCGAGGAACCACTTTTGGCGTTGTACTCGGACATCAGGATGTCATTTTCCGCTGCCGAAGTAGCTTCGATCATGATCTTATCGCCTTTCGACAATTTGCCCCAGAAGGAGGCATTCATGCCGAGTGCCAACATCGAACCGGGCTCGTGCATACCCGGGAAGTAGTAGTACTTGGCGGCTTCATAGAACTTCATGAAGCTGTCGTTCCACGGGCCGACCCACTCGGTAGCGTCAATGGCGCCAGAGACGAGGTTTTCGTAAATCTGGCCACCCGGCAGGGAAACCGGTGAAGCGCCTAGCTTGGCCATGACGTCGCCACCAAGACCAGGAATACGCATCTTCAGACCTTTGAGGTCGTCCGCGCTATTGATTTCCTTATTGAACCAACCGCCCATCTGGACGCCGGTGTTGCCGCAACGAACGGACTTAAGACCGAATTGACCAGCAAGTTCGTCCCAGAGCTCCTGGCCGCCACCGAACTGGATCCAGGCATTTATTTCGGTGTACGTGAGGCCGAAGGGAACCGAGGTGAAATAAGCCCAACCGGGATGCTTGCCTTTCCAATAGTAATCGGCTGCATGGTAAGCCTGGGCGTTACCCGAGGCGACTTCGTCGAACGAGTCGAACGCGCCAACACGCTCGCCGGCGGCGAAGTACTGCACCTGGATGCGGCCTTCCGACATGTCGGCGAGGCGTTTGGCAAAACGCTGAGCGCCGGTACCCAAGCCGGGGAAGTCGCGTGGCCATGTGGTGACCATGGCGAATTCGACACGCTCTTGAGCGAGCGCCGGTTTCGGGAAATTCGATGCCGCTAACGCTGCACCGCCGACACCCGCCAAACCGGCAGTTTTGATAAATTTACGTCGTTCCATGACTTTCTCCCTTACTTAACTTATCGTTGTTTTAGACACCCCCGATACGCGCATTATAAAATACTATGACGCAACGGTACCTTTAGCGTCGCATGGACATTACCGAATTGTGATCAATCAAATTTCCCGCACCATATGACAGCTTCTTAATTTGGGCAACACTACCAATCCTAGACGAAAGTATGACCGCTTTTTACTATCGTTGCGACAGTATATTGCTTATTAGTCATATTAACCGACATTTCCCAGATAACCTCCAGAACAGTGGCAATTGTAGACAATCTCGACTACCGAAGGAAGAAGCTTCGCTCTGCGGCCATCCGATAGTCCCGACTTGGTGATATGGTCGTCGTCGGAAGCCAACTTGACCAATT
>CAZHBA010000093.1:0-3336 GCA_964530225.1 uncultured Rhodospirillaceae bacterium
TTCGGTCTGCTCTTCAGCACTGGCATCACCGCCAGCAGCACCTGGCGGCGCCGCAGCTACCGTCACCGGTGCCGCCGCACTAACGCCCCACTTGTCTTCAAGTAGTTTCGACAATTCGGCCGCCTCGATAACGGTGAGGCCGCTAAGATCGTCTACAATCTTCTCTAAATCTGCCATTTTTCTTTACTCCTGAGACTTTTCTATATGCTTTAACGGGACCGGCTTACGCAGCCTCTCCTTGTTCGGCTTTAGCTGAGAGAACCCGCGCGAGCTGGCCCGCCGGCGCCTGCAACACACCTGCGATTTTGGTCGCCGGCGCGTTCAGCACCCCGATTAGCTTGCTCCGCAGTTCGTCAAGCGACGGCAGCATAGCCAGGGCCTTGACGCCAGCTTCATCGAGCTGGTTTTCCGCCATGGCGCCACCAACGACGACGAGCTTATCGTTCCCCTTTGAAAAATTGACAGCCACGCGCGCCGCCGCCACCGGGTCGTCGGAATACGCAATAGCCGTCGGTCCCTCGAAGAGATTCGCGATCCCCTCATAAGGGGTACCAACAAGGGCGAGTTTTACGAGCCGATTTTTCGTCACTTTATAGCTGGCTCCAGCCTCCCGCATCCGGCGGCGTAAATCGGTACTTTCAGCCACCGTAAGCCCGGATTGATGAGTCACCACGACCAGCGCAGCGTCCGCGAACGCTCCGTTGAGTTCGACGACCAGCTCTTCTTTTCTAGCTCGGTCCACTTACCGTCTCCGCAATTTGGCGCGCCCATCAAAACCTATTGGCGAACGCACCGGTTGCAATTTAGTTTCCCGCACTTGCGCGAAACCGGTACTCCTGCCCCAGGAGCGGAGGCACCCGGCCTTGCGGCCAGGCTAATCTCATCTCCCGTCTATGCAGGGCCACTGCGTATCCCAGCGATTAAGCCTTCCAAGCAACAGCTCTTCAGGCGCCTGCAGTCTCGGACAGGTCAAACCGGATCGTCTTTGGGCGCCTCGCGTCCGCCACCGAAACCGGCTCTCCCATCACCACCACAAAGTGTGGCGGCGACAAAACTCACTGCGGCCTATTCGACCGCCACGGGGCTGGTCGGCAACGTCGAAACATCGATCCGTACACCCGGCCCCATTGTTGAACTCAATGCCATTCGTTTCAGATAGGCACCCTTCACACCGCTCGGCTTGGCTCTCAAAATAGCGTCCAATAAAGCCGATACATTTTGCCCGAGTTGTTCTTCACTGAAGCTGGCTTTGCCAACGCCGGCGTGAATAATCCCTTGCTTTTCAACGCGAAACTGGACCTCACCGCCCTTGGCGTCGCCAACAGCCTTGCCAACATCGTTGGTCACGCTGCCGAGCTTCGGATTCGGCATCAGGCCGCGCGGCCCCAATATTTTACCGAGGCGGCCGACGACCGCCATCATGTCAGGGGTCGCAATTACGCGGTCGAAATCGATTTCACCGTTCTGCACACGCTCGGCAAGATCATCTGCGCCGACGATGTCGGCTCCCGCCGCCTGGGCCTCTTCAGCCTTGGCGTCTTTGGCGAATACGGCGACACGGACCGACTTACCCGTGCCGTTGGGAAGGGCCACAACGCCACGAATATTTTGATCCGCATGGCGGGGGTCGACGTTCAGATTAATCGACAACTCGACCGTTTCATCGAACTTGGACACCGCGTGCTCTTTGACGATACGGATCGCAACGTCGATCGACACGCGATCGTTGGGATCGATTTTTTCGCGCGCGGCGCGGGACCGTTTGCTTAATTTCGCCATCTCTACCCCAACACCTCAAGGCCCATGGAACGGGCCGTGCCCACCACCATCAGCGTCGCTGCGTCGATGTCGTTGGCGTTCAGGTCCACCATCTTCTTTTCCGCAATTTCCTGGCACTGCGCCCGGGTCACGTGTCCTGCCACCTCACGGCCTGCTTCACCGCCACCCTTCTCCAGCTGCGCTGCCTTTTTCAGGTAATAGCTGGCCGGCGGGGTTTTGGTGATGAACGAAAACGACTTGTCCTGGTAAACGGTGATGACTGTGGGGATGGGCGCATTCTGTTCCAAATCCTGGGTCGAAGCGTTAAACGCCTTACAGAATTCCATAATATTGAGACCCGCCTGGCCAAGCGCCGGACCCACGGGCGGCGACGGATTCGCCGCTGCGGCCGGTATCTCCAGCTTGACGTAGCCTTGTATCTTCTTTGCCATATTCCACCCTTCCTTCTACGGGGGTTCGCGGTACGGCAGCCCATGGCCTTCCGAGCTAGCCTCCCGCGCGCCGATACCGGCAATCAATCAAGCCAGGTTAAAGTTTTTCTACCTGACCGTACTCAAGCTCCACCGGAGTCGATCTACCAAATATCGACACCGATACTTTCAACCGCGCGCGGTCCTCGTCAACATCCTCGACCTGTCCATTAAAGGACTGGAAGGGCCCGTCATTTACTCTCACTTCTTCACCAATCTCGAAAGTCACCGACGGCTTCGGCCGTTCGACACCTTCCTTCACCTGGTACAGAATCCGTTCCGCCTCTGTCTGACTAATCGGCACCGGTTTGTTTCCGGCGCCAAGAAAACCGGTCACTTTCGGCGTGTTTTTCACCAGATGATACGTGTCTTCGTTCATCTCCATATTCACCAGCACGTAACCGGGAAAGAATTTCCGTTCCGAGTTGACCTTGCTGCCGCGGCGCATTTCGACAACTTCTTCGGTCGGCACAAGAATCTCGCTAAAAAACTCTTCCATGCCTTTCGTAAGCGATTGCTCCTGCAACGATTGCGCGACTTTCTTTTCAAAGCCGGAATAGGCATGAACGACGTACCACTGCATCGTCATTGTTATTTAGTCTCCAATCGAAAGTGCCAACTGAATCAACCAAGCCAACACCACATCGACCGCGAAAAAGAAGAAAGCGGCGACGGCCACCATTACAAAAACCATAATCACAGATTGTAAGGTTTCCTTACGGGTCGGCCAGGTGACCTTGGCGGTCTCCTGGCGCACCTGCCGAACAAATTCACCAACCGATGGTTTCGCCATTCCGTACTTTCTTTGTACCTGTATTTGCCCCGGTGGCAATTTGAGTAGTCGATTGGCTGGCAGGAGTGGAGGGACTCGAACCCGCAACCCCCGGTTTTGGAGACCGGTGCTCTACCAATTGAGCTACACTCCTAGTTTTCCGGCCGGCTTATTAGACTGCCGGTCCTATATTCCTATTCGATAATCGAGGTAACGACGCCAGCGCCGACGGTGCGCCCGCCCTCTCGGATGGCAAAGCGCAGACCCTCATCCATGGCAATCGGTGCTATCAGGTTGATCTGCATCGAGATGTTG
>CAZHBA010000094.1:0-10037 GCA_964530225.1 uncultured Rhodospirillaceae bacterium
AAGGAGCGTGATCCGATCCCATGTTGGTGACAATGCCGTTTCTAATTCCCTCCCAAATGCCTTCATTGTCCTCTTTGGTTCTGATTGGCGGGTTGACCTTAGATAAAACACGATCCAAATTTTCTGTCGTACCAACCAGATATTGTGGGCATGTCTCGACAATAATGTTTACACCTTGACCTCTAATCTCTCTGATGACATCCGGTCCCTCTTTGACCGTCATATGAACCACATAAACAGGACATCCGGTAATTTTAGCGAAATAACCGCACCGATACATTGGTTCGATTTCACAAAAATTAGGGCGCGTATCAGCCCAGAAGACTTCTTTACCTTCAGCTAAAAATTTTTCTTTAAATTTGTAGAATATTTCGATGTTTTCGGCGTGAATTTGGGCGTGCACGGGCAACCCACATTCAGCGATTTTTTTGAACCCCATATAGACAATACCGTCGTCTATCCCCACCATGGGTGGGACAGCCTCCGTTCCTTTGTAGGGGATGTAAAATTTCATACCCACGATGCCTTTTTTGGCCAGAGCCGGAATCTCTTCGATATGCTCGTTTGTCAAAATACAAGCCTGCAAAGCAACATCCACATGAGTGTTGGCTTCCAAAATGTCGCGCCGATTTCCTTTGCCAAATATCTGGTCCACTAAAGATCCTGGCGGCAGGGTTACTCGGTCGATGATTGTGGTAATGCCCCCCATGGCTGCCGCTTCAGAATCTTTACGATAGGCTTCATCAATTGGCCAATCTGGCCAACCTACGTGACAGTGGGCATCAATTGCGCCGGGCATGACGTGTTTACCTTGAGCATCTATTTCGTTTTCAGCAGAGATGGGCGAATTTGAAACAGTCGCTATCGTTTCACCTTTTATGCCAATATTTCCTTCTGTCGTCCCATCAGGGCTGACTATTCGGCAGTTGTTAATCGCAAAGTCCATCTTGGTTACCCCCACTATTCATAAATGTTCAAAAGTTGCTGTCGTTAAAAGTCCATGCTCTCATCGAATCGGCTTTCAAAACACTATGTGCCGCTACAATCTTGACGCCACAACTGCCGCTGATTCCACTGCATCGATAATTTTGTCCGGTCTATCGACACCGATTATGAGAATTTCTGAAGACAAACCTTTCGTGAGCTCCTCAATGCCGCCAACAGGCGCTGAACCAGCTGCTAACACCACAGTTTCGGCAGGAATATTGAAATAATGTGCGCTTCGGTCGACGTACATGAGCTCGTCATCCGTAATTTGTACGACGCTTGTAGAGGTTTTAATTTTAATGTTTGTCTTTTCGAGTTTATCTTTAATTGCTAGAGCATTAACGCTAACGACGTCTCCCAATATCGCTTCTTTCGCTTCGATAAGTGTAATGTCTTTCTCCGGGAAATTGCTCAAGTACAATGCAGTTTCCACGCCTACTAACCCAGCCCCGATGATAGCCACGATATTTTCGGTTGATTCCCTTCCGAGGATCACGTCGTTGGCTTTTACAACTCTTGCCGTATTTATGCCTTGGATTAGAGGCACCGACTGCGTTGCACCCATTGCAAAAATCACAGAATCCGGATCTTCTTGTTTCAACAAGTCATTTGTGACTTCCGTTCCAAGCCGAATGTCGACATCCAGTTTCACCAATTGTCTTTTATACCATTTGACTAAATCAGCCAGATCGGTCTTGCCTGCTGGGACTGTCGCCACATTAACGGTGCCGCCAAGCCTGTTTTCCTTTTCAATAATCGAAACCAGATGGCCACGTTGTTTTGCGCGCATGGCCGTCTCCATGCCAGCCGGACCACCGCCAACTACTATGACTTTTTTGGGAACATCCGCCGGTTCAAAATCGAAAAACCCTTCTCTTCCGGCGCTGGGATTGGTTGCGCACCTCATGGTTTTTCCTTCAAAAAACCGTCCGATGCAGCCATCATTGCATCGTATGCAGGGGCAAATATCATCCGTAGCGTTGTTTCGCATTTTGTTGGGTAATTCTGGGTCGGCTATTAAAGCTCTTCCCATTGAAACCATGTCCGAAGATTGATTTGAAATAAATTCATGCGCTTTATTGTGGTCTATGCCACCCACGGCTATGACCGGTATGTTGACCGCCGGTTTGCATTGCTTAGCCAAATCTTCCAGGTGGCCGCGCGGAAAATAAATTGGAGAAATCATGTAGTGGTGCGAGACGTAGGTTCCGGCCGTAACATGGACGTAATTCGCCCCGTTTGCTTCGAGCTTTTTGATAAATTCGAGGCTTTCATCGATATCAATTCCACCGGAAATGAAATCCTTCATATTCAGGCGGAATCCCACGGGATAATCTACCCCGACGGTCTTCCTGATTTCCTCTACTAATTTGAGCGGCAGCCGTGTTCTGGATTCGAAGTCAGATCCGTAGGCATCGTCGCGTTTGTTATAATTGGCTGATAAAAATTGATGAACTAAGTAGCCGTGGGCGCCATGAATTTCGACACCATCAAAACCGGCCCTTTTGACTCTTGCCGCTGCAACACTAAAAGAATTGATTATTCCTTCTATTTCCTCAATTGTCAGAGGAGTAGCGATATCACCTTGTTTTGTATGTACTGCCGAAGGAGCAACGGGATTTCGATTAATGATCTGCTTGGGACTTTGCCCACCGCCATGGCATAACTGTAAGAATACTTTGGCGCCATAAAAATGTATTCGATCAGCGAGGTCCGCGAGACCGGCAATCATATCATCTCTGTGCACCCCAAGCTGGCAAATGGCAGCTTTGCTGGCGATGTCATCAATATACGAATACTCAATTAAAATGAGGCCCACCCCGCCTTTCGCTCTGGCTTCGTAGTATCGGATCATTTGTTCCGTTACTGCCCCTTCTGAGGTGGCGAGCCTTGTCGACATGGGCGGCATGACCAATCGGTTCCGAATTGATACTTTGCCAATTTTAATGCTATCCCAAACGCTGACTGAAATTTTGACTAACCCCCAATATACTAGTTGCGCACTTTTTTACGTATGTGTGCCTACTTCGTTGCAATACACATACTGAACTTATTGGAGGGGGCGACAATTGATCCAAATCAGAAAATAAACGGATGACCTTTAATCCACCTTTGCACCACTTCTGACCCCTCTGGTATGGGAGTGGAATGTAGTAATGATCAGTGGTGGTCCAGGGGGGGGCAAGGCAGCTAAAACTGTCACACAGAATGGTGAAAAACCACGAAATTTCAGTGTTTTCGCAGCATTAACAGTCTGTTTTTATTAGATATTTTTTGGCAAGATATATGGCGTCCCCTACGGGACTCGAACCCGTGTTGCCGCCGTGAAAGGGCGGTGTCCTAGGCCACTAGACGAAGGGGACGTCTTGGCTCTGCAATGAGCCACGACATAGCGGTAGCCCGCGCTGAAATCAAGGGCTGGTATCGGCCAGCGCGAAATAGGCTTCGGGAAAGTACCGCCCTCACCCTTCAAGACGCGGTCTTCAATCGCTCCTCAGGATGAGGGTTTTTGTGAGTTTTAATAAATTCCTCGTCATGTGGAGGGCCGCAAACCCGTCAAGAAGCATGAGCTAGAGCGTCGCCGCGTCGTCGATGATCAGTTGCACGCCGTCGCGGCCCTGCCAGGTTTCAGCGCGGATCTTACCGGCCAGCTGCAGAGCCAGCCCACCGGTGTTGAGCAGGGCTTCGCCCAGGGGCTCGCCGGCGGCGCGGAAGGCAATCGCCTTGAGCCGCCCCTTCTCGCCATCCGAAAGAATACAGCGCACATGGTTCTTGCCGACTACGTCGGCCTTCTCGACCCGCACCGACGGCAGCACGAAGCGCGGCTCGGGGTTACCGGCACCGAAGGGCGCAAGCTGCTGCACTGCCGCCACCAACGCGTTGGTGGCGCCACCCAGGCGAATACTGGCGTCCACATTGAGTGTCGGTGTCACCTGCCCGGCCGCGACCGCATCGCCGATGCGCTCGTTCAGGAAGGCCAGCAGATCGAACAGCCGATCGCGGTCGACAGTCAGGCCCGCCGCCATCTTGTGGCCGCCACCATTGATCAGGAGTCCGGCCTGGCGGGCGGCGATGATGGCGCTGCCCAGATCTACGCCCTCGATCGAGCGGCCCGAACCCTTTCCGGTGTTGCCATCGAGGCCGATGACCAAGGCCGGGCGTTGATATTTGTCCTTGAGGCGGCTGGCAACAATGCCGATAACACCGGCGTGCCAGCCCTCGCCAACAACGCAGATCAGCGGCGTCTCAGTGTCCTCTTCGGCGACGAAGGCTAGCGCTTCCTCCAGCACCTCGCCCTCGATGGCCTGGCGCTCGGTGTTGAAGCCGTCGAGCTGTTGCGCTAACTGGCCGGCCTCAGTGGCGTCGCCGGTGGTCAACAGGCGCGCACCCAGCGAAGCCTTGCCGACGCGGCCGCCAGCGTTGATCCGCGGACCCAAGACGAACCCGGCATGGTACTCGCTCGGTTTCTCGGTAATGCGCGCGGCGTCGGCTAGGGCCGCCAACCCGGTATTGTGGCGCCGCGCCATCACTCGCAGACCCTGGGTCACCAACGCCCGGTTGAGGCCCTGAAGCCTGACCACGTCGCATACCGTGCCCAGGGCAACCAGATCTAGCAGCGCCAACAGGTCGGGCTCGCTGTACCCGCCCTGTTCGTACCAGCCAACCTCACGCAGGCCGCGGTTGAGCGCTACCGTCAACAGGAACGACACGCCGACGGCGGCTAGCATGCCTAGCTCGCTGGTGTCGTCAAGTCGGTTAGGATTGATCACTGCGGCGGCGGTGGGAAGCCGCGGTTCGGCCACATGATGGTCGACGACGATAACGTCCAGCGCCGCCTGCGCCGCATCGTCGAGGGCCTCAAAGGCGGTTATGCCGCAATCGACGGTGATCACCACCTTGACGCCCTCGGCGCGCAGGCGCAGCAGCGCTGGCGCGTTGGGGCCATAGCCCTCACGCAGACGGTCGGGGATGTAGATGCGCACGGGCGCACCGATGGCAGCAAAAAAGCGTGCCAGCAATGCCGACGAAGTGGCGCCGTCGACATCGTAATCGCCGAAAACGGCGATGGGCTCGGATTTCCGTACCGCCGTGATCAGGCGCGCAACCGCGCGGTCCATATCGACCAAGCAGTCAGGGTCGGGTAGCGTCTCGCGTAGGGTCGGGTTGAGGAACTGCGGCGCACTGTCCGCATCGATGCCGCGCGCCGCCAGCAGGCGCCCGACGACCTCCGGCAGGTCGAGGCGCTGCGCCAGCATCAACCCGGCACGATCATCGCCTGCTCGACACACCCAGCGCCGCCCGGTCACTGAACGGGCAACCTCAACCGCCTGGCCGGCGCCTGTATCAGTGGAGGGTTCGGCATTCGGCGCGGACATGGTACCGCTAGTCGTCGCCCGGCTTGCGCATAAGGTTGTGCTGAGTGGTAATCTCGCGGACGGTACCGGTCATCGAACGCATGACGATTGTCTGGGTCTCAGCGCTGTCCGGCGCGCGACTGACACCCTTTAACAGGCCGCCATCGGTGACGCCGGTGGCCGAAAAAATTACGTCACCCGAGGCCAGATCGTTGATGTCGTAGACCCGGTCAAAATCCTCGATACCCATCTTCGAAGCGCGGCCGCGCTCGTCGTCGTTGCGAAACAAGAGCTTACCTTGCATTTGCCCACCGATGCATTGCAGCGCCGCCGCCGCCAACACGCCCTCGGGCGCACCGCCACTACCGAGATACATATCAACCCGGCTGTGCGGTTGCGAGCACTCGATAACGCCGTAAATATCGCCGTCGGAAATTTGCTGAATGCGGGCACCGGCGTCGCGAATGGCGGCGATCAGCTCCTGGTGGCGCGGCCGGTCAAGCACACAGATCAACAGATCAGAGACCTTGACCCCTTTTGCTTCGGCAAGCTGGCCGAGATTTTCCGCCGGCGGCGCGTTGATGTCGATCAGACCGTCGGGTAGACCGCCACCGACGGCAATCTTCTCCATGTAGACGTCGGGCGCATTCAGGAAACCGCCCCCCGGCGCCAATGCCAGGGTCGCCATGGCATTAGCGTTGGCCTTGGCGGTGAGCGTCGTGCCCTCGAGGGGGTCGAGCGCGATATCGATCTCGGGACCTCCGGCACCGACCTTCTCGCCGATAAACAGCATTGGTGCCTCGTCGCGCTCACCCTCACCGATTACCACGGTTCCATCGATATGTAGCTTGTTGAGCGCCGAGCGCATGGCCTCAACGGCGGCGGCATCTGCCGACATCTCGTCGCCTCGCCCTGTCCACTTCCAAGCTGCCATGGCTGCTGCCTCGGTAACCCGGACGGCTTCTATGGCCATGTTGCGGTCCATGACTGTTGTATCGATATCAGCCATTGTCAGATCCCCTCCTTACAGAACGCTTCAATTGCCAGGATTTTGTTTTCCGACCACCGTCACCTAAGCCAGCGATTCGATCCTGATCATTGTCGGCTCTTCGACGACAGAATCCAATGCCGTAATTCGAGATAGAGCGCTTTGCATGGCAGCTTCTTCGCACTCATGCATGTTTAACACCACCGGTACCGCCTCGGTCTCGGAGCGAGCGCGCTGGATCATCGATTCGATGGAAACCTGTTCGTCGCGAAACACCGCTGTCACATCGGCGATGACGCCGGGGCGGTCGCTGACCATGAGACGGACATAATAGGACCCCCAGTGGCGCTCGATCGGCGCCTCCGGCAATGCTATCAGGCTGCTGGCTGTGATACCCAGGGTCGGTACCCGGTGGCCGCGCGCCACGTCGACCAGGTCGGCGACCACCGCCGAGGCCGTTGGTCCGGCGCCAGCGCCGGGGCCCTCGAACATGGTATCGCCAACGAAATCGCCGATGGCGACGACGGCGTTATAGGCGCCCTCCACGTGGGCGATAGGAAAGCGCTGCTCGACCATGCAGGGATAGACCCGCTGTTCGAGGCCGTATTCGGTGCGCCGCGCGCTACCCAGCAGTTTGATCCGGTACCCAAGCTCTTCGGCATAATCGATGTCCAACAGCGATATGCGTCTTATACCTTCGGTAAAGACGCCGGCCAAGTTGATACGGCTACCAAATGCCAGGCTGGCCAGCAGAGCTAGTTTTTGCGCGGTGTCAATGCCGTCGACATCCATGCTTGGTTCGGCCTCGGCATAGCCCAGGCGCTGGGCCTCCGCCAGCACGTCGTCGAAGGTGCGGCGCTGCTCTCGCATCTCGGTGAGGATGTAATTGCAGGTGCCGTTGAGGATGCCATAGACGCGAGTGATATCGTTACCCGCCAGCCCTTCGCGCAGCGCCTTAACAATGGGAATACCACCGGCGACAGCAGCCTCGAAATTGAGCGCCATGCCAGCCATTTCGGCGGCGTCAGCGAGCGCCGATCCATGCACCGCCAGCAGCGCCTTGTTCGCCGTAACCACATGACGTCCGGCGGCCAACGCCGCCTCGCAGACAGCCTTGGCCGGCCCGTCCTCACCGCCAATCAGTTCGACGACAACATCGGCTTCGGCCTCGCGCGCCATGGCAACCGGTTCGTCAAACCACACTAGGCCTTCCACGGAAACGTCGCGGTCCTTAGATTTATTGCGCGCCGAGACCGCGGTAACGGTCAACGGGCAGCCGGCGCGCGCCGCCAGTTGCACGCTATGCTCGTTGAGGAGGCGGACGGTACCGGCGCCGACGGTACCGAGCCCGGCGATGGCAATACGCAAAGGATCCGGCACAGTGCTCACCTCAGCTTTACGACGCCGCCATCGGCGATACGTTATCCGCTAGCGCCGTAGCGACGATGGCATCGCCCTGGCTCAAGAACTGGCGAATACTGCGTACCGCCTGGCGGATGCGCTGTTCATTTTCCACTACGGCGATGCGCACGAAGCCCTCGCCGTTTTCGCTGAAGCCAAGTCCTGGCGATACCGCGACCTTGGCGTGCTTGAGCAGCAGCTTGGAAAATTCCAGACTGCCCAGTTCGGCGAATGGCTCAGGGATCGGCGCCCAAGCATACATCGACGCGGTCGGTAGCGGGACCTCCCATCCGGCGCGCCCCAGGCCATCGATCAGTACGTCGCGGCGCGCCTTATAGATGGCGCGGGCCTCGGCGACGCATTCCTGGGGGCCATTGAGCGCGGTCGCGGCGGCAACTTGGATCGGCGTGAAGGCGCCGTAGTCGAGATAACTTTTAACCCGGGCCAACGAGGCGATGAGGGTTTGGTTGCCGGCGGCGAAGCCGATGCGCCATCCGGGCATGGACTAGGTCTTGCTCATGGAGGTGAATTCGACGGCGATGTCGCGCGCACCGGGCACCTGCAACAGCGACGGCGGCGGATTGTCGTCATCGAAATAGATTTCCGCGTAGGCCAGATCGGACAGGATATAGATTTCATGCTGGCGGCAAAAATCAACCACCTGGGCATAAAAATCAAGATCGGCGACATAGGCGGTCGGGTTGGCTGGATAGCATATTACCAACGCCACCGGCTTGGGCGCGGAGTGCAGAACGGCGCGTTCCAGCGCGGCCAGGAATTCAGCGTCGGGCCTGACCGGCACATAGCGAACGGCGCCGTCGGCGATGATGAAGCCGAACTGGTGGATCGGGTACGAGGGGTTGGGCACCAGGATGACATCGCCGGGGCCAGTGATCGCCTGCGCCAGGTTGGCCAGCCCTTCCTTCGAGCCAATGGTGACAATGGCCTCGCGTTCGGGGTCGAGTTCGACACCGAAGCGGCGCTCGTAATAGCTGCAGAGCGCCTTCCGCAGCCCTGGGATGCCGCGCGAATTAGAATAGCGGTGGGTACGGGGATCGCGCACGGTCTCTACCAGCTTATCGACAATGTGTGCCGGCGTGGGCAGGTCTGGATTGCCCATGCCGAAATCGATGATATCGTCGCCGGCGGCGCGGGCGGCCGCCTTCATCGCATTGACTTCGGAAAATACGTACGGCGGAAGCCGCTTTATGCGATGGAATTCATGTTGCATTTCGACACCTGTGCACCGAACCAAGCAGCGATCGCCTGGTAACGGGGCGGTTTCCACTCGGCTTTATGTCGCGTTTAATTTACTGGCGGAAATAAATTTCGGCTCGGCGGTTACCGGCCTCGCCCGTCGGCATGGTTTCAGCATAGAGTGGTTTTTCGTCCGCCATAGCCTCTATAAAAATTTTTTCCCGCGCCACGCCCATGGCGATCAACTGGTCGGCGACGCGATTGGCCCGGGCCATGGAGATACGGAAATTCGCCAATTCATGCTCGACCTTGTTGAGCTGCTGGGTGCGGCCGCTGGCATGGCCAACGACCACAACCTCGGCGTTGTTCTGCAGCTGGGCCGACGCAACTTGAGAAATCACCTGACGGTCACGGTCGTCGAGCTTGGATGAGCTATGGGCAAAATGAATGGTCGCCACCTGTTCGTCGATGGTGACCCGCGTCGCTCGCAAGGGAAAGCTCCGGCCGCTATCGATTGCCGAGGGGTCGACCACGACGCTAGGACGAGGCCCCGTCTCCAACGGAATTGAGACTGCTGGCTGCGGCGCCGGCGCCCTTGCTGTCTGCGGGCTTTGCGGCGGGGCAATCTGCGTCGGGCTCCCGACCCTACGCTCAGCCGTCGAGCCGATTCGCGGCGGCGACGCGGTTGTCGTACTCACCCGCGCCGTGGCGGCGCTTTCCCGGGTGGTGCCCTGAAGTCTGATTTGTTTGTCGCTGTGGCGCGCGTTCTTCCGGTCGGCGACCAGCCCCTCGACAACGCGCTGGCGCACATTGGGCGCCGGCACATTTTTGGGGCGCGGGGGTACGCTCGACAGCCTCGGCGTCAACTGCGAGCTGGATGCCGCGCTTTCCTGATCCGCGACCGTGCGCACGCTGGTTTGCCCCGCGGTTGCGGGTGCCGGCGGGTCATCACTAAAGACGCCGAACACATCGAAATCATCAAAAACGCCGAACACATCGAGATCACCGACGCTCGAACATCCAGTCAATATCGCAGCCATGGATAGGGCGATCAGCGTCCGCGTCGTGTTTCCACGCGGCAAGACGTTCGTCACTTGCGTTGTTACCAT
>CAZHBA010000095.1:0-27187 GCA_964530225.1 uncultured Rhodospirillaceae bacterium
GAAGAAATCTGAAGGTACGAGTTCGCAAATAATGGAACCGGAATCCGAGTGATTTTAACTGCCCCCCATTCTGCTCATTATTTACCATAATCCTCTGCCTGACCCTTGCCGTGCTTCGTGGTAGTCCGGGGTGAGTTGGAATTTGAAGAGGAGTCTTAAAGATGAATATATATTTAAAGTCGTTTTTCGCTTTAAGCATCACGTCAATGATGTTGATCGGGTGCAAGGCAGAACTAATTGAGACATCTATCAAAAGCAAGGATCTGTGAAAAGCAATAGCAGGAAACCCCGTATCTGTAGAGTTTGAGGCAGAATTGTCGCTGATGGCAGACACGGAGGATGAGGAAACAAAGGCACAACTAAAATCAATCGAAAAGATTGTTGAGAAGTACCTTTCTATTAAAGAGTTTGATATCACAAAAGGTGATTTTGGATTTAATATTAAAATTGATGGGGAATTGCCTCTTGTTTACGCAACTGGATCCAAAGCAATTACATCCGTAGAATCACCGTGGGTGATGAAAGTAAGTGATAATCGTGACGGAGGAACTCTCTCTGAATTCTCTCATAAATTGACATTTTCAACCGCCTCCCAATTTGAAGCATTTTCAGGGGAACTTCAGAATATTAACTTGATGTTAAGTCCCGACGAACGGCAACCAATGAAATTTAAACTTAAGACTACGGGGAATGATGTATTGCATATATTTACTGGTGGCGCGGAAGTAGGGGGTGAAACTCGAGTCTTGTACGAGGCACGCGTAGAGAAAAGGGTTTCTTTAACAATGCAAGGTGGTGTTTATGATAGTGCCGAACAGGTTATTTACTTTTCACTGAAATAGAACCTACTCAGAAATTGCGAATGATTGTCCGTAAGAAATACAAAGGGTGTTGAGTAGAACTCCACCTAGACCCCATTCCATCCACCCATCCCAGATATTCTCTGTCAGACTTTCCCAATAAAAAACCTGACCGCCACCATCTGCCTGACCATTGCTGTGCTTCTTGGAAGTTGGGGGGAGAAGTTTTATGGTGCGCTACAGCGTCGTCGGATTAGGGGCGTCGCCGTAGACTGCCTCGGGGTCAAAGACCTTTTCGGTTTCTTCGAAATTGAGCTTGGCGGGGGCGTCGCTAGGCGCGCCGACCGGCACCGAGCGGAAAAAGCACGAGCGGTAGCCGATGTGGCAGCTGGCGCCACCCTGAACGTCGGCGCGCAGCCATACCGCGTCTTGGTCGTCGTCGATGCGAATCTCGACTACCCTCTGGATCAGCCCGCTGGTGGCGCCCTTGTGCCACAGCGCCTGGCGCGAGCGGCTCCAATAGTGGGCTTCGCCGGTGGCGATGGTTTTCTCTAGCGCTTCGGCGTTCATATAGCCGTGCATCAAGACTTCGCCGCTTTCGGCGTCGGTGGTGACCACTGGAATTAGCCCGTTATCGTCGAACTTTGGCGCTAATTCTGCGCCTTCCTCGACCTGTTCGATCGACACGCGCGCGGTGAAAAGGCTGGAGCCTGTTGTTGCCATATTTTTCCGTCCTTCCGAGGGCGCCGCCTGCCTATCAGCAACGCCGGATTGGGCGTGTTATAAGGGTCGCTACGCGCCCCGTGTCAAGCCGGGCGCAGGGTTAAGGAGACGTCGCCAGTGGCGAATAATGAGCAAAAACCGCCCGAGGAACCGCTCCCGGTCTCGCTGCTGACCGGTTTTCTGGGCAGCGGCAAGACGACAGTGTTGAATCACTTGTTGCAACAGCCGGAAATGGGCCAGGCGGCCGTGATTGTTAACGAATTCGGCGAGATCGGCCTTGACCATGAGCTGGTGGTTGGCGGCAAGGAAGACATGGTACTGCTCAACAGTGGCTGCCTGTGTTGTACCGTACGCGGCGATCTGGTGAACACGCTACGCGATCTCTTGATGGTGCGCATGCGTGGCGATGTGCCGCCGTTCCAGCGGATCCTGATCGAAACCACGGGTCTTGCCGACCCGGCGCCGATCCTGCACACTCTGATGGGCGACGATTTGACCGCCCGCTATTTCCGCCTCGACGGGGTGATTGTCGCCGTCGATGCGGTCAACGGTGAGGGTACGCTCGACGCCCAACATGAATCGGTGAAGCAGGCCGCCGTCGCCGACCGCATATTGATCACCAAGACCGATCTCGCCGGCGACGCAGCGATTGGCTCTTTGGAAAACCGGCTGATGGATATCAACCCGGCGGCGGCGCGCTACCGGGTGGTCGACGGCGTGGTCGCGCCCGGCGTTTTGTTTGACGCTGGTTTGTATGACCCGGCAACCAAGATTCCTGATGTCGACCGCTGGCTCAAGGAAGGGGCTTATGCCGGTCACGATCACCATGCCCACGACGTCAACCGCCACGACGACCACATTCGCGCCTACTGCGTTACTTATGATGAGCCGGTGCGCCTCGACGCGGTTGAACAATGGTTCGACCTGATCATGTTGCTGAGGGGACCGGATTTGCTGCGAGTTAAGGGTATCGTTAATGTGATCGATATCGACGGGCCGGTGGTGATCCACGGCGTCCAGCACATCTTTCATCCGCCAGCGGTCCTGGGGGCCTGGCCTTCGGACGACCGGCGCACGCGCATCGTTTTCATCACTCGAGATGTCGACCGCCAGATGCTGGAGGATACGTTCAAGACCTTCACCGACCGGCCGGCGAGCCTTGCGCCGCCGGGCGAATAATGCACTCTGGACGCTGTTAAGATGTTAACAGGTAGGCACGCATGGAAGACACGATTTTGGTCGAGCGGCGTGACGACATCGCCGTCGTCGCCATAAACCGACCGGAAAAGCGCAATGCGCTACGCCAGGACGATTGGATCGCCGTTGGCGATGCGCTCGATGCGTTGGGTGAAGACGACGATGTGCGCTGCGTCGTCTTGCGAGGTGCCGGTAGCGAGGCGTTTTGCGCCGGCGCCGATATCAGCGGCTTCGAGGAGGAGCGGTCAAGCCGCGAGA
Source organism: uncultured Rhodospirillaceae bacterium (assembly GCA_964530225.1). Taxonomy (GTDB): domain Bacteria; phylum Pseudomonadota; class Alphaproteobacteria; order UBA6615; family UBA6615; genus CAZHBA01. The sequence goes on from CAZHBA010000095.1 coordinate 2,979, forward strand.
AGGTGCGCGCCTATGGTGCAGCGACCGATCGCGCCTTCGTCGGAGCACACACGTGCCGGCATCCGGTGATCGCCATGATCCACGGATTTTGCCTTGGTGGCGGCTTCGAATTGGCGTTGGCCTGCGACTTGCGTATTTCGGGCATGTCGGGGCGCTTCGGCATTCCGGCGAAAAATGTCGGCCTGTACCTGTCCTACGATTTGGTGGAGCTTCTAGTCGACGCCAGCAGCAAGGCCACGGCCAAGGAAATTTTGCTCGAGGGTCGCATCTTGCCGGCGTTCGAGGCGCAGTCGAAAAACCTCATCACCCGGGTTGTTGACGACGATGGCCTCGAAGAAGAAGTTATGCAGGCGGCGCGGCGCATCGCTGGCGGTGCGCCGCTTTCCACGCGCTGGCACCGGCAAGCGATTCGCCGGATCGCCCAATCAGGTGCCTACAGTGAGGCTGAACTGGAAGCGCAATACGACTACGCCGATACCGAAGACTACAAAGCTGGGTACCAAGCGTTTCTCGACCGCAAAAAGCCGGTGTTCAAAGGCCGTTGAGCGATGGTCGCTGATGATGGGCGCGGACCGGGTCCACTCGCCGGTATGAAAGTCATCGAATCGGCCGCTGTGGTGGCCGGGCCCTATTGTGGGTTAATGCTGGCCGATCTCGGCGCCGAGGTCATAAAGCTCGAGCGTTACCCAAGCGGCGACGAAAGTCGCAACATGACGCCGCCGGAACTGGACGGCGAAGCGCCACCCTATCTCATGCTCAACCGCAACAAGCGCGGTGTAGTGCTCGATATTCGCACGCCGGCGGGTCAGGACATATTTCACCGCCTGGCAAGCATCACCGATGTTATCGTCGAGAACTACCGCAAGGGTGTGATGGAGCGCCTCGGTATCGGTTACGACGATCTGCGCAAAAACAATCCGGGTCTGATCTATTGCGCCATATCGGGCTTCGGCCGCACCGGCCCTTACGCCAGCCGCGGCGGCTACGATCTTATTGCCCAGGGTATGAGCGGTCTGATGAGCATCACCGGCGAGGGGCCGGGCCGCCCGCCGGTCAAAGTCGGCGGAGCAATTACCGATTGGGGTGGTGGGCTGATGGCGACTATCGGCATCATCGCTGCCTATGCCAACCGGCTGCAAACCGGCGAGGGCCAGTTCGTCGACACCTCGCTGTTCGAGGCCGGGGTTGCTGCGACCTTCCATCAGACCGCGATGACCCTAGCGAGCGGGATATCGCCGGGGCCGATGGGGTCGGCCCACCCGTTGGGTGCACCCTATCAAGCTTTCCAAACCGCCGACGGCTGGCTTAACGTCGGCGCTGGCACGCAAGCGATGTGGCCGCGCCTGACCAAGGTTCTGGGCGTGCCGGAGATGGCCGACGATCCTCGGTTCCTCACCGTCGCCGAGCGCATGATCCATCTCGACGAATTGATTACCGAGTTGGCGCCATTGTTCGCTAAGCATACCGTCGATGAATGGCTTGCGATTTTCGTGGCAGAGGGCATTCCGGGCGGCCCCGTTCTGTCCATCGGCGAAATGCTGGACGACCCGCAAACGATTGCGCGCGAAATGATAATGGAGGTTCCCCACAGCCGGCTCGGTAGCGTGAAAACCCTGGGGACGCCGGTTAAGTTCAGTGGTACACCCACTGCGCTGCGCCGTGGCGCGCCGTTACTCGGCGAGCATACGGCCGAAGTGCTGCACGAACTCGGCTACTCCGACGTCGACGTTGCCGCATTCGTCGAGGACGGTACCGTTATCGCCGCCGGCGATTGATCCGGCGTCGGAAGAAAACAGTAATGGTCCAGGCAAACAATGTTCAGGCTGGCGGTGCTGCGCCGGGCAGCGGTTTGCTGATTGTCCGCGTTTTTTTACCGTTCGCGCTCGGCTATTTCCTGTCCTATCTTTATCGCACCGTCAACGCGGTGATCGGTCCCAATTTGGCTAAGGATTTGGGGATCGATGCCGGCGGGCTCGGCCTGCTGACCAGTGCCTATTTCATTGCCTTTGCCGCTGCGCAATTACCCCTTGGTTTCTTTCTCGACAGCCACGGGCCGCGGCGGAGCGAGGTGGTTTTACTGATCGCCGCGGCCGCCGGCGCCTTGGTGTTCAGCCTCGGCGAAGGTTTATGGGGTTTGGTGTTGGGCCGGGCGATAATCGGAATCGGCGTCGCTGCCTGCTTGATGGCGGCGTTTAAGGCGATGGCCGAGTGGTTTCCAGCCGACAAATTGCCGATGGCAAACGGTTTCATCATGGCGAGCGGTGGTTTGGGAGCGATCACTGCGACCGCGCCGACCCAGTTTCTGGTTGCCGAGGTCGGTTGGCGCTATGGCTTTGTCGCGTTGGCAATAGCCACATTCGTGGTGGCGCTGATCCTGTGGACCGTGGTGCCCGAGCGGAAACGCGAGACCGGTGGCGACAGCGTCGCGGACCAGATCGGTAGCCTGCGGCAAATCTATCGCAGTATCCCATTCTGGCGGATCGCACCGATTACAGCGTTCTCGCAAGGCACGTTTCTGGCGATACAGACTTTGTGGGCGGGGCCGTGGTTGCGCGATGTCGCCGGCCTTGACCCGGTGACGGTCAGTTTCACTTTGCTGGCGGGGGCGGTCGGTTTTGTGATCGGTAACATCCTCGTCGGTGTCATCGCGGTGCGGCTGATTCGGCGCGGCGTGGCACCAATCGTCGTCGTTGGTGTTGGTGTGGCAGTGTTTATGCTGGCGCAGTTAGCCGTTGTTGGAGAATGGGTCGCTGTGCCGTGGGCTCTTTGGTTCGTTTTCGGCATGTCGGGCACCATCGGTGTCTTGAGTTTCTCGGTCTTGGCGCAAGAGTTCCCAGCCAATCTCACCGGCCGCTCCAGCACCGGGTTGAATTTGATGATCTTCGCCACAGCCTTCGCACTGCAATGGGGTATGGGCGAAATCATCAGTCTGTGGCCAACAGCGGCCGACGGCGGCTATGCAGTTCCCGGCTATCAGATGGCGTTTGGAATTGCGCTAGGTCTGCAAGCCGTCGCGCTCGCGTGGATGGTGGTCGCCCGGCGATTTTACCCAAGGACGCATTAATACGCAGTCTGGCAGGCAATCGGCAGCGAACTGACCCCGCGTAATACCAGAGAATCGTGCCACGGCGGATCGGGATCGAGCAGCTCGATATTTCGCAGTTTACCCACCAGCGCCGCCAATCCAATCTCGCCTTCAATGCGGGCCAGCGGTGCACCGAGGCAGAAATGGATGCCGAAACCGAAGACGATATGCTGGTTCTCGCTGCGGCGGATATAGAAGCGGTGTGGGTCGTCGAAGTGACGTGGATCGCGGTTGGCCGCATAGATCATGGAAAACACCCGGTCGCCGGCCTTTATTGTACCGCTGTCGAGTGCCACATCTTCCAGGGCAACGCGGGTGGTGGTGCCGATCGGTCCATCGTAGCGCAGGATTTCTTCGACCGCGCTGGCCGCCAAAGTTGGATTGCTGGTGAGCAGGGCGAACTGATCGGGATTGCGTAGTAGCGTCAGCAGGCCGTTGCCGAACAGGTTGGTCGTCGTCTCATGGCCGGCGAACAGAAGCAGCACACAATTGGCGATGAGCTCGGCTTCGGATAACTCATTGCCGCCGTCGCGCGCCGCAATCATATGGTCGATAATGGTTTGGTCGGAAATTGGATGGCGGCGGCGGTGGTCGATGACCTCGCTGAAATATTTCGACATCTCGACGGTGCTGCGTTCCGCCCGCTTGCGCTTGTCGGGCGTTGCCTGGGCGCTACCGACGAAGGTGGCGAGGTCGTCGGACCAGGATTTGAACAGATCGAGGTCGCTGTCGGGTACGCCGACCATGCCGGCGATCACCGTCGCCGGTAGCGGGTAGGCGAAGCCAGCGATGAAATCGGGATCGCCGGATGCCGCGAACCCGTCGAGTAAGTCATCGACAATGGTGGCGATACGCGGCCGTAACGCCGCCAGAGCGCGCTTCGTAAATGCCTTATTCATCAGGCTGCGTAGGCGGGTATGCAGTGGCGGATCGACGAAGACCGCCCAGCGCCCCAGCATGGCGCCGACTTCGGCGACGGCGGCGCGTTCATCGGCCGGCAGATGATCGAGGAACGGCGTGATACGGTTGGCTGACAGGCGCGGGTCGTTCAGCGCGGCGCGCACGTCGTCGTAACGGGTCAGCACCCAGGCATTGAGGTTCTCCGACCAATGCACCGGGTCGTCGTCCTGCAGCCGCTGAAACACCGGGTAGGGGTTGGCGACCATCGCCGGGTCGCTGGGATTGTATTCGGGTAACATGATTGGACTTTAGCGTAACCCTAGCCTGTGGCGCGATGCTACGTTTGGGGTAAGTCCAACGCGAATAGACGCTCATGCTGACGATAAATGAAAATATTGCCATCCCCGATGATGAACTGAGCGAACATTTCATCCGCGCCACGGGGCCGGGTGGGCAGAATGTGAACAAGGTGGCGACGGCGGTCGAACTGCGCTTCGATGTGCGCCGCTCGCCAAGCCTGTCCGATGATGTTCGTGCGCGCCTGGAGCGGCTGGCCGGTCGGCGTCTCACAAGTAGGGGCGTTTTGATTATCCGCGCCGAGCGGTTCCGCACCCGGGAACGCAACCGTAGCGACGCTCGCGAACGGTTGATCAATCTGGTGCGCCGCGCTGCCGTGGTGCCGAAGAAGCGTGTGAAGACCAAGCCCAGCCGCGCTGTCAAAACCCGCCGGCTTGATGCCAAGGCACGTCGCGGCCGGCTCAAACAAACCCGCCGGGTTAAGCCGGAGGCGGAATAACAACGCTTCGGTTTGCTAACGGTTCGCTTGGTCCTGGGTCGACGGCATGAGGAACGCTGCGAGGATAGCTGCTGACATTGGTGTTGGGGAACGCCAGCAAGGCGCTGAACTCGATCAGCTCGTTGAGAACGCCGAGGCCCACACCGCCGAGGATGGCGAAGGCGTAGATCATCTTGGTGCCGTCGAGCTCCGGATCTGGTCTGATCGATTTCTTCGACCACTTGCGCCGGGAAACGGGCGAGGGTTTGGACGACATTCCAAAAGTGCTCGGCACACACCCAGCTTCGGGGGATTGCTCTGAATTTATGCGCAGCAATGCGACCGCGAGCGGTCCAGCCATGTTGGCTAGCGGGTGGAATGCATTGAAATGCATTGATGGGTATTTGAGGCGGCGAATAGATTCTAAAGTCGGCACATGAATGCGTCCGATTTTGACTTGCATCCACAACTGGCTGCCGACACGGTCGAGGTCGAGAATTGGGCCTGTTGCCGCGTTTTGCTGATGAACGATACCACCTACCCGTGGCTGATCCTGGTACCGCAGCGGTCGGGTTTGCGTGACTTCCACGAGCTTGCACCTGTGGATTTGCATACGGCGGCTGCAGAGATCATGCGCGCCAGCCAGGCACTCGAACGGCTATTCCAGCCGGTCAAAATCAACGTCGCCGTGCTTGGCAACATGGTGCCGCAGCTCCACATCCACGTTATCGCGCGCTTCGAAGACGATCCGGCGTGGCCGAAACCGGTCTGGGGCGTGGTACCAGCCGAACCCTACAACGCCGATGCACTCGCCGAATGCTTGACGGCGCTGCGCGGTGCCTTCGCTGGTTAAGCGGTATACCCATGGCCACAGCAAGCTCCGCCCAAGCCGTCGAGCGCGAGCGGTTGAAGCTCCTAGCGTTACCGCCGTTATTTACCGATTGGTTTACGGAGCGCGGTTGGGCGCCCCACCGTCACCAGCTCGACATGTACGAGGCGGCACGGAATGGCGACCCCGCATTGCTCGTTGCGCCCACTGGTGGCGGCCAGACCCTGGCCGGTTTTTTACCCAGCCTGATCGAACTGGCCGAGTAAGACGGCAATGTCACTTGGTCAGTTGCCGAGACATTCGGCTAACGAGCGGGCGAGATTTTCCATCAGAGTGAAATACAGATCGGGCCCGGGGGTTATGCCGACGCCAAGGGGATCCAACTTGGCGAGGCGGGCGTTGGTGCCCTCGACCACGGTATTCGTGATGGCGCTGGGAAATTGTGGTTCGGCGAACACGCAGCGAATATCTTGTGCTGCCAGCAGGTTGCGAATGTCGTGCAATTGCCGTGCGCCGGGCCGGTGCTCGGGCAATGTTGTGATCGCCGCTACGTGCCGCAAGGAAAAATCCACTTCGAGGTAGCGATAGGCCTCATGCAAAACGACATAGGGTACTGCGCGGACGGGTGTCAGCAAGCCGGTCAGTTCACGCTGCAAAGTGTCGAACCGGCTGTTTAGAACTGCGAGGTTCGCGGCATAAGCACCGGCGTTTTGCGGGTCGCGATCGCTCAAGATCTGCGCGGCGATAGTCGCTATACGGCGGGCGTTGTGCAGGCTGAGCCAGATGTGCGGGTCGATCGTATAATCGTGCTTGTGGCCCTGTTCGCTGACGGAGACAGCCCTATCGTCGTGGTCGGCTTCGATCTGACGAACTATGATACCTTGATCCAAAACCAGAGTAACGGCCGCACCCGATACGAGCGCCCGCAGCGGCTTGTCGAGGAATGGCTCCAGGCCGCCGCCGACGTGGAACACGATATCAGCCCGGGCTAGGGCACGGGCGTTGGAGGGGCGTAGCGAAAACGCGTGGGGTGAGGCATTCGCCGGCACCAGAAGTTTCGACTCGCCGACACCAGCCATCACTCCAGCAACCAGCGAATGAACCGGCGCGATCGACACCACGACATTGGGCGCGGCGTACGACAGCGTGGCCTCCGCGGCGAAAAGTGCCAGAACGGCTAAAAAGTAGGCGAACTGCCGCACAGTCCGAAACATGGCAAATTCTCAGCCTCGATTGAAAAACGCTTGAAGAATAAGGCTTTCGCATATTAATGCAATATTATAACATAACGTTCTTTATTATAACATAACGTTCTTTGGCAGAAAATTCGGGAGTACTTACGCGGTGGCGCTAGAATCAGACGCTTATTTCGCTGGCAGCGATCATGACCACGGGAGCTGTGTATCCGGCGCGCTCGATAGTGCCGCTTCGGTGTGCCAGCAGCGTGGCGTCCGCCTGACACCGCTGCGTCGCCGGGTGCTCGAACTGGTATGGCAGAGCCATCGGCCTATCGGCGCCTATGCGGTGCTCGAGGCGTTGCAAGCTGGCCGTCGCGCGGTAGCGGCGGATGGTAAGGCCAGTGCGGTGGCGCCACCGACGGTCTACCGGGCGCTTGAATTTTTGCTCGGCCAACGGCTGATCCACCGCATCGAATCCTTGAACGCCTATATCGGTTGCATCCACCCGGGCGCACGCCACGCTGCGCAATTTTTTATCTGTAATGGTTGTGGTAGCGCCGCTGAACTCGAAAGCCGCGCATTATTGACGGCTATCGACAGCGCTGCAGCGGACGTTGGGTTCGTTATCGAGCGCGTCGCCGTTGAGGTTGCGGGCCAATGTCCCGATTGTCTGAGGGCCGCCGATGCTGGATGAGATTGGCGATAGCGAGCCGCTGATTTCGGTCAGCAACCTCACTGTCCGGTTCGGCGAAGTGGCGACTCTCGAGGATGTAAACCTGACCGTGCGGGCGGGTGAAATCGTTACTGTGATCGGCCCCACCGGTGCCGGTAAAACGACGCTATTGCGCGCCATCCTGGGATTGACGGAAGTGGGTACGGGACAGGTGAGCCGGCGCGGTAAGTTACGCATCGGCTATATGCCCCAAAGTATCGCTATCGATGACACGCTACCGTTGACGGTGCGCCGCTTTCTCGATCTGGGCGGTCGGGTCGCCAAAGGCCGCCACCGCGAAGCGCTCGAAAATGTTGGCGTCCAGCGATTGCTCGACCAACCTCTGCAGCGCATTTCCGGCGGCGAAATGCAGCGCGTGTTGTTGGGCCGTGCGCTGCTTCGCGATCCCCAACTGCTGGTCCTCGACGAACCGGCGCAGGGTCTCGACGTGGTCGGACAGGCCGGCCTGTACGATCTGATCGGACAATTGCGCGGCCGGCTTGGCTGCGGCGTTTTGATGGTCAGCCATGATCTGCATCTGGTCATGGCCGCCGCCGACAGCGTGGTGTGCCTCAACCACCATGTGTGCTGTACCGGCGCGCCGCATGATGTCGCCGAACATCCGGAATATCTTGCCCTGTTTCCCGATAGTCAAATCGCGTCTTTGGGCATCTATACCCACCACCACGATCATTCCCACGCGGTCACTGGCGAAGTTGTTAAGACCCACGATCATGCTGGTCACGATCATGGGAGGGACCCCGGCCATGGATGATTTTCTTGTACGCGCCGCCATCGGCGGCATCGGCGTGGCGGCGGTGACGGGTCCCCTGGGGGCGTTCGTAGTGTGGCGCCGTATGGCCTATTTCGGTGACGCTCTGGCGCACTCCGCATTGCTCGGCGTCGCGTTGGGCCTGTTGATCGGCGCCGACGCCATCATCGCTATTATCGCCGTTTGTATCCTGGTCGCCTTGTCGATCGTGGCGCTACAGCGCCAGCGCTATCTCGCCAGCGACACCGTACTCGGCATTCTCGCCCACGGCACATTGAGTCTGGGTCTGATTGTAGCTGCCGTGCAGGGCCCGGTACGGATCGACCTGTTCGCGCTATTGTTCGGCGACGTATTGGCGATGACCGCGGCCGACCTCTACTGGATCTACGGCGGCGGACTGGTCGCCCTGACGTTGTTGTATTGGCTGTGGCGACCGTTGCTGGCGCTGACCGTGCATGAAGAACTAGCGCGTGTTGAGGGGGTCAATGTTACCGCGGTGCAAATCGGGTTTATGGTGGTGATGGCACTGGTCATAGCGGTAGCGATAAAGATTGTCGGCGTGCTGCTGCTGACCTCTTTGTTGGTCATCCCGGCCGCGGCAGCGCGGCGTGTGTCGTCGACCCCGGAATCGATGGCCGTTCTGGCGGCCGTCATCGGCGCCGTATCGGTGATTGGTGGGTTGTCTGGATCACTGAAGTGGGACACGCCGGCAGGACCGTCGATCGTGTTTGGCGCGGTGGTGTTGTTCCTGGTGGTGTTACTGCTCCCGGTTCGCCGGCGCGCCTAGGACAGATTAAACGAAGGCCTTGGAACGATCGGGCGTGCGCAGCTCGAACAGTAACCACAAGGCAATCGTGAGTAGGATCACGGCGCCGGCCTGATGCGTGGCGGCCAGCGGTACCGGCACCACCAGTATCAGGGTTGCGATACCGAGTGCCACTTGCAGGCAGACCATGACCAACAATCCGTTGGCGACGCGGCGTGCCCGTGGCAACAGAACAATCCAGCGGCTGCGCCACCAAGTGACGATAGTAACCACGAGCGAGACGGTAGCCAGCACGCGGTGGTTAAACTGAATCGTGGCAATGTCTTCGAACGCGCTGGCAAACCGGGGCCGCGGCAGGTAGCCATCGGGAACCAGCCGTCCTTCCATCAGTGGGAAGGTATTGAAGACGAAGCCGGCGTCGGTGCCGGCGACAAAGGCGCCCGACAATATGGTGGTGGTGACAAAGATGGCCGTGATTATCGTCAATACCCGTATGCCTGCCAAACGCCGGTCCGGTTCCGTTTCGACCTGGGGGTAACGCAGTTGTAACCCGGTCCACAGCAGTGCGGTATAAAGCACCAGGGCGAGCACCAGATGGGCGGCCAGCCGGTACTGGCTGATTTCGGGAATATCGACTAACCCGCTTCGCACCATGTACCAGCCGAGCACACCCTGCGCGCCACCGAGGATGAACAGCAGCACCAGACGCGGCGCCAATGCCCGGCTGATGTATCGCCGCAGCAGGAACCACACGAACGGCAAGAAGAACACAACGCCAATCAACCGGCCCCACAACCGGTGCACATATTCCCACCAGAAGATCGTCTTAAATCCGGCGAGCGTCATGCTGGCGTTTACTTCATGGTATTGCGGGAAGGTTTGATAAAGCGAGAACATCCGCGACCACTCGGCTTCAGACAGGGGCGGCAAAAACCCCATCAACGGCCGCCACTCGACGATCGATAGGCCCGATCCGGTAAGGCGGGTAACGCCGCCGATCGAAACCATTACCAACACCATCGCCGCCATGGTGAATAACCACGTCGCGATCGACTGGTCGTTTGCCGATGGCCGCCGGACCAAGTCGAATTGTTGCGCGCCCGGGCTCACAATCGTGTTTCGATTTGCTGCATGGAGTTAATCTGCTGAACCGGTAGTGCTCATGCAACCCAGCGCGCTCATCGGTCGCAGATGTGATAAATTGGTTACTGCGTCTGATCGTCGCATGTTATACGCAGATCAACTGGTGGCCCGGCTCACAGTATTGTTGTAGAATTTGTGCCGAATGATGTGGCCGTTCTGTCGGCTGCGTATGTGGGAGCTGTCATTCGCGTGTGCCTAATCCTGGTTAGTCGGGGTTGGTTGCGCGGCTAAATGGGGAAGTTAGATTTAAATTGTGAAGGTGTATCGAAAGATCGATTCGCTCGGATTCGATCGGAGGGCCTGTACAACAAGGATGACGATTGAATGTTTGTAGCAATCATTTTGATATTGGTCGCCGTTGGCACCGTCGCGTTTCACTTTTGGAGTCCGTGGTGGTTTACGGAATTGGCATCGAACTGGGGTTCGATGGACACCACGATGGTTATTACAATGTGGGTCACCGGCGTCGTTTTCATTGGCGTCATTTTGTTCACAGCATATTGCGTGCTCCGTTTCCGTTATCAGCCGGATCGGCGGGCCGACTACGAGCCGGAGAATAAAAAGCTTGAGGTGTGGCTCACGGCATTGACTACAGTTGGCGTTGTTGTCCTGCTGGCGCCCGGCTTGATCGTATGGAACAATTTCGTTTCGGTTCCGGAAGATGCGGCCAAAATCGAAGTCGTCGGTGCGCAATGGGATTGGAAGTACCGCTACCCCGGCGCGGACGGTTTGCTGGGTACGTCCAATACCCGTAATATTTCCGACGACAATCCGTTTGGGCTGAATCCAGACGATGTCAACGGTAAGGACGATATCCTGGTAAGCAGCGATGACCTGCACATGCCGGTTGGTCAGTCGGTCAATGTTTTGCTGCGTTCGAACGATGTTCTGCATGATTTCTATGTGCCCCAGTTCCGCGCCAAGATGGATATGGTGCCGGGGCTGGTGACCTTCTTCTGGCTAACGCCCACCCGTACGGGGACCTTTGACATACTCTGCGCAGAGCTGTGCGGTTCGGGCCACTATGCCATGCGCAGTAAGGTGGTGGTTGAGGAGGAAGCAGCCTTTAACGCGTGGTTGGCCGAGCAAGAGACCTTTGCCCAGCAGCAGGCGCGGGTCAAAGCCCAGGAAGGTTCGTCCTTGGCGTTGAACGCCGTAGGTACAGAACTCGTACGAAACGTCGTCGCGCAGTAGCGCTAAAAATCACAGGTCGTGTCAAAGATAGAATGAAGAGGTTGAGTTGATGGTTGATGTCACCCCGGAGAAAATCGAACACGTTGGACCGCAAGAGGTCCCCGAAGTCGATCTCTACCATGCGCACAGCTTCTGGACGAAGTACGTCTTCTGCCAGGACGCCAAGGTCATCGCCATCCAGTACGGTTTAACTGCGGTTCTCATCGGGCTCGTCGGTTTGGTGTTGTCTTGGCTGATGCGGCTGCAACTGGGCTTCCCCGAGTTCTTCTCGTTTATTAGTCCTGAATCTTATCTCCAGTTCGTCACCATGCACGGCATGATTATGGTGATCTATCTGCTGACCGCGTTGTTCCTGGGAGGCTTCGGAAATTATCTCATCCCGTTGATGGTTGGCGCCCGCGACATGGTATTTCCCTACGTGAACATGTTGAGTTTCTGGATCTACCTGCTGGCCGTAATTATCCTTGTGGTAAGCTTTTTCGTGCCAGGCGGACCGTCTGGCGCTGGCTGGACCCTTTATCCGCCCCAGGCAATCCTGTCGGGCACGCCGGGGTCGAGTTGGGGTATTCTTTTAATGCTTGTCTCGCTGGCGTTCTTCATCGTCGGCTTCACCATGGGCGGCTTGAACTATGTGGTGACGGTGCTGCAAGCCCGCACCCGGGGCATGACGCTGATGCGTATGCCTTTGACGATTTGGGGTATTTTCACCGCTACCGTTTTAGCACTGCTGGCGTTCCCGGCATTATTCGTCAGCGCCATTATGATGACACTGGACAGTCTCCTCGGCACCAGCTTTTTTATGCCGGCAATTGTCCAATTTGGCGAGCAACTCGCCTACGGTGGCGGCAGTCCGGTGTTGTTCCAACATCTGTTCTGGTTCTTCGGTCATCCCGAGGTCTACATCGTCGCCTTGCCGGCATTCGGAGTCGTTTCCGATCTAATTAGCGTACATGCACGCCGCAATATCTTCGGCTACCGCATGATGGTTTGGGCGATCGTTGCCATCGGCGCGCTCAGTTTTATCGTGTGGGCGCACCACATGTATGTCAGCGGCATGAACCCCTATTTCGGATTCTTCTTCGCCACGACTACGCTGATCATCGCCGTGCCGACGGCGCTCAAGGTCTACAACTGGACGCTAACCCTGTGGCGCGGCAACATTCGCCTCTCGATACCGATGCTATTCGCGCTCGGGTTCATCGTGACATTCGCGAATGGCGGGATCACTGGCCTTTTCCTCGGTAACGTCGCTGTCGACGTGCCGCTTTCGGACACCATGTTCGTGGTCGCCCACTTCCATATGGTTATGGGGGTGGCGCCTGTCCTTGTCGTCTTCGGGGCGGTCTACCACTGGTTCCCGTTGATGAGCGGCCGAATGATGAACAATGCGCTGGGCCACATCCACTTCTGGATCACGTTCATCGGCTCTTATGCAATCTTCCTGCCGCTCCATTATCTGGGCTTCCTGGGCGTGCCACGCCGCTATTTCGAAATCAGCGATACGGCGTTCATTCCGCCGTCGGTAGAAACGCTGAATGCCTTTGTCACAGTGGTGGTATTGATCGTGGGCTTTGCCCAGGTGGTGTTCTTCTACAACCTGCTTATCAGCATCTTTAGAGGCGAAAAGGCCGAAAGAAACCCCTGGCAGGCCACGTCGCTCGAGTGGCACACACCCGATATGCCGCCGGGCCATGGCAACTTTGGCGAGGAGCTGCCGGTGATCTATCGCTGGGCTTATTCCTACGGCGTTCCGGGGACCGCCGATGACTTTACGCCGCAACATGTGCACCCCGATGAGGTGCGGATGGCGGCAGCGCAAGGCGATTAGCGTTGGGTATTTTCAGCGAGCTCACGCACAAACCCTGGCTGGAGTCCCAGGGCGTAATCGACAACACTCACGTTGGCGGAACTATTTCGCTGCCGGCGGTGACAGTCGGCTTGCGGGTCTTCGTGGCAGTTGTCACGGTGGTGTTCACGCTGCTGGTGGTGGCTTACTCGGATCGCATGACGCTGGCCGATTGGCGCCCGGTGCCAGAGCCGACGCTGATGTGGTTGAACATAATCGTCTTGTTCGCCGGTAGCGTGGCCATGCAATGGGCGGTGAATAGCGCGCGAGATGGCCGCACAGGGAATGTCGAAGCCGGCATGTTAATCGGCGGCGCCTGCGCCCTGGCGTTTTTGGTCGGACAGATAATGGTAGCGCGCCAACTGGATGCGCTGGGCTTTTTCGCCCCGACTAATCCGGCACTTGCCTTTCTATACCTGTTAACCGCGCTGCATGGCATTCATTTGCTGGGTGGGGTGGTGGCCGTGGGTCGGTCCGTATTAAGGATATGGAAAGGCTATGAGGTGCAACAGGTGCGTACGAGCGTCGAATTATGCGCCTTCTACTGGCATTTTCTGCTGGTGGTTTGGCTGGTGTTATTCGTTTGGTTGGTGATTACGTGATGAGGAATAAGAGCACATGACACAAGCAGATGTGACACAACCCGCGCCGCTGCCGGGTGGTATGGAAGGTGTGGTTTCTGACTGGGCGTCGGACCAGCGGGCGTTCAAGGGTTTGCCCTGGGGCAAGGCCATGATGTGGATCTTTCTCCTCAGCGATACGTTCATTTTCAGCAGTTTTTTGATCTCGTACATGACTGTGCGGATTTCGACCGCAGTGCCGTGGCCGTTCCCCAGCGAGGTCTTTGCGCTGCACATGTTTGGCGCTGATATTCCGCTGATTTTGATCGCCATAATGACGTTTATCCTCATCAGTAGCAGTGGCACGATGGTTTTGGCGGTTAACTTCGGCTATCGCCGCAATCGTAAATTGACCACCCTCATGTTGGTTGTGACCGCGATTTTGGGCGCGTCGTTCGTCGGCATGCAGGCTTTCGAATGGACTAAGCTAATCCTCGAGGGCGTGCGGCCGTGGAGCAACCCGTTTGGGGCGGCCCAGTTCGGCTCGACCTTCTTCATGATCACCGGTTTCCACGGCGCGCACGTGTCAATCGGTGTGTTGTTCCTGCTCATCGTGGCGCGCAAGGTGTGGCGCGGTGATTACGATAACGAACGCCGCGGCTTTTTTACCAGCCGCAAAGGCAGTTACGATATAGTCGAGACCATGGGCTTGTATTGGCATTTCGTCGATCTGGTTTGGGTCTTCATTTTTGCATTTTTCTATCTCTGGTAGGGGGTATCCATGGCAACCGCCGAAGGCCAACAACATCCGCTTGGCATCTATTTCAAAGTCTGGGGGCTCCTGTTCGTTCTCAGTACCCTGTCGTACCTCGTCGATGTGTTCGATTTCCAAGGATACCTGCGCTGGTCGCTGATCATCATCTTCATGCTGCTGAAGGCGGGACTGATCGTCGCCATTTTCATGCACATGGTGTGGGAACGGCTGGCCATCGTGTATGCCATTCTGGTACCGACGCTCGCCTTGCTCGTCTTGATGGTCTTGATGGCCATCGAAGGCGACTATACCGAATTTACGCGCTTTCTGTATTTCGTCGGCGATGGCTAAAAATAGCAGCGTTTGGCCGTACGATCGGTTTGAAGCACTAGTATAGGCGTGTTGATTAAGTTGTAACGACAGCAGATGTTGGCAGTGTTGAATATGCGTTGCGCGGTTGGGCGCTGCACTGCTCATCTTCGAACGGACGTACGTTGCAACGCCGACATCGATTTGGGGCTTCGTAAACGACGTTTTCACAACCCAGGCCGGGTGGACCCTGATTATTGTCGGCAGTGGCGTCGGGTTCATTTTTGCTGTTGCGGTGTTGACCCTCGCGGTCGTGTCGTTCCCGATGCTGCTCGATCAAAATATCAGCGCGGCAATCGGTACGTTGGTGTGCGCGGTGTCGGCGAACCTGGTGACGGTGGGAATCTGGGGCTTTATCGATGCGGCTCTACTGATATTCAGTTCGATCCCGTTTTTCTTTGGGCTCGCCGTTGTTATGCCGGTGCTCGGGCACGCGACATGGCATCTTTACCGTAAGCTCGTGCAGCCCTAGGGCAGCAACAGTACTTAGTCAGGCCGGTTCAATCTGGTTGGATACCGTGTACGCTAGACAGTGACGTTTTCGGCGATCAACGCGGCGAATAATACGAAGAGATAGAGTATCGAAAAGCCGAACATACGCCGCGCGGCGCGGTCGCTCTGGGTGCGTACTATTTGTATAGCTAGCCATAGTAAATAAGCCCCAACCGCGAACGCGGCGGCGCCGTAGACGAGCCCGGTCGTACCCAGCACGACCGGCGCGAAGCTTAGCGGCACCAGTACCAAGGTATAGATGAGGATTTGACGCCGGGTTTCGGCCGGGCCGGCGACCACGGGCAGCATGGGAATGCCGGCCTTCGCATAGTCATCCTCCCGGTACAGCGCCAGCGCCCAGAAGTGCGGCGGCGTCCACATGAAGATGATGAGGAACAGAACCAGCGATTCGAGGCTGACTGATCCGGTCACTGCCGCCCAACCGATCATCGGTGGAAGTGCTCCTGCGGCACCGCCGATTACAATGTTTTGCGGCGTTCGGCGTTTTAGCCAGATGGTGTAGACAAAAATGTAGAAGCCGGACGCGAACGCCAGCAACGCGGCGGCGGTCCAGTTGATCGCCAGGCCCATGACCAGGATCGGTAATAGATTGAGCGTCACGCCAAAAGCGAGTGCTCGGTTGGGTGCGATCCGTCCGGCTGGAATCGGCCGCTTGCAGGTGCGCTCCATCAACGCGTCGATGTCGCGTTCGTACCACATGTTGATTGCCCCGGCTGCTCCGGCGCTAAGAGCGATGCATAACACCGTCACGACCGCCAATAGGGGATGCAGGCTGTCCGGCGCCACCACCAGACCGGCGAAACCGGTAAAGACGACCAGCGACATCACCCGTGGTTTGAGTAGGGCCATATAGTCGCCGACCCGCGTACCAAAGCGTTCGGCGATGCTCTGAACAGCACCCGTTGTCTCGACCGTCATTCCCTGAATTTCCTCCCCTGGGCATTGTAGCGGCATGGTCCATCCAGCGGAACAATATTTGCCCGGCCGTTCCTGGAAATCGGCAAAAAAATCGCTGCGGCTATTTGCCGCTCGCGTTGCGAACAGTCACAACTGCGGTTGTTGTAGGCTAATAATTCCCAGCCGCACGATCAGCCACATTGTCACTGTATGCGGGAACACATTATGCCACCTGCAACCCAATTATTGGTACAGCAAAACGGACTTATGAGGGGCTGTATTTGGCGGCTTTTGACTGCTATAGACGCGTCACCGGAGCTGTCCGTTTTTATTTTAGGAGATACTGGTGAAACACATAATCGCAACCACCGTTCTGACCGTCGCCCTTATAGGCGGCGCGTTAACCGCCCATGCCGAGGGCGATGCTGCCGCTGGCGCGAAGGTTTATAAAAAATCTTGTGTGCGCTGTCACACGATCGACGAGGGTGGCAAGAACAAAGTTGGCCCCAATCTGTTCGGTGTTTTTGGTGCCACCGCGGGCACACGGGTTGCCAGTTTCAAAAAGCGTCATTCGAAAGTAATGAAAAAATCGGGTGTCGTCTGGGATGAAAAGGCCCTCGACGGTTTCTTGGAAAACCCCAAAAAATTCATGGCGAAGAACCGGATGACGTTCCCGGGTGTCAAGAAAGCGGCAGACCGAGAAAATCTGATCGCTTATCTGAAGGCGGCCAAATAATCCTTAATTTTTCCACGCCCCACTTTGGGTGTGTGAGAGGTCTGAATGTTTATAACGACAGCCCAGGCCCATGGATTTCTCGGCGGAGAAGCGGGGTCTCACGATGGGCCGCTTATCTTGTTGTTTGTTGCTGTCGTGGCCGTTTCTCTGCTGTTTGCAGAGAAAAAATGGCGTCGGCGCAAACAACGCCTGCAAAACGATACCGACCAAGCTACGCAGACGGAATCGAATACACCTGCTGTAGAATAACCAACTCAGAGGCTGTCTAGACTTCCCAGGTGTGTCCCTGGCGCAGTAGCTTGTCGAAGTCGCCGTTGCCTTTGTCGCCTTTGATCACGTCGACCTGTTCGTGCACGGCGGTGTCATATGTCGGTGCGGGATCGCAATAGAGCACGCCCAACGCGACCGGAAAGGCCGGCGGTTTCATGCTGGCGAGCAACATAGCCAGTGGCCGGTTGGTCTCGTCGTGCAGCAGAACATCGTCCTCGGTGATGCCGTCTTCGCCAATGGTGACGACTTCCAGCCACATCACGCCTTCTTTTATGCGCAGGCCCTTGTTGGACTCAGCGCTGAAAATCAGCGGCTTGCCGTGCTCGACATGGATTTGCATGTCGGCCTGGATACTTTTTTCGGTGAAATGCTTGAAGACGCCGTCATTGTATACGATGCAATTCTGGAAAATCTCGACGAAGGAAGTCCCTTTGTTTTCGTAAGCGCGCTTGAGGACCACGGGGAGATGCTTTTGTAAGATGTCTGCTGAGCGGGCAATGAACCGTCCGCCGGCGCCGATCGCAAATTGGGCGGCAGACACCGGCCGGTCGACGGAACCGTACGGCGATGAAGGTGATCGCGTACCGGTCTGTGAGGTCGGCGAGTACTGGCCTTTGGTTAGGCCGTAAATCTCGTTGTTGAACAGCAGGATCTGCAGATCGACGTTGCGCCGCAATGCATGCAGGATGTGGTTGCCGCCGATTGACAGTATATCGCCGTCGCCGCCGACCACCCAGACATCGAGCTCGGGGTTGGCCAGCTTGACGCCAGTCGCGATCGCCGGCGAACGGCCATGAATGGTGTGGAAGCCGTAGGTTTCCATGTAATAGGGGAAGCGGGCGGCGCAGCCGATACCGGACACGAACACCGTCTGATCGGGGTCAGCCTGGAGATCGGCCAGCGTACGCTGAACGCCTTTGAGGATGGCGTAATCGCCGCAGCCCGGGCACCAGCGGACTTCCTGATCGGTGGCATAATCTTTTGCAGTCAGCTTATTGGGAGGTGTTTGGACGTTCATCTTAGTTCTCCAGCCGGCCGCGAATGGCACTTTCCAACTCGTTGATCAGGAATGGCTTGCCATTCACTTTGTTCAATCCTTCTGCCGGGACGAGGTATTGTGCGCGCAGCAAGGTAACCAATTGACCGTTGTTCATCTCAGGCACCAGCACCTGGCCGAAACCCTTTAACAAATCGCCAAGATTGCGCGGCAAAGGCCAAATGTAGCGCAAATGAATATGCGCAACGTCGTATCCTTCGGTGCGCATATTGGCGACGGCGCGGCTGATCGGCCCATGGGTCGAGCCCCAGCCCACCACTGCCAGGCTAGTGCCCGCTTCGCCCTGTTCGATCATCTGCTCGGGAATATCATCCGCGATGCCATTGATCTTGGCGGCGCGCAAATCGGTCATCCTTTGGTGATTGTCTGCGGCGTAGGAAATATGTCCCGAACCGTCGGCGCGCTCGATGCCGCCGATACGGTGGGAAAGATCGGGTGTTCCGGGCTTGACCCACGGTCGCGCCAAAGTGGCGTCGTCGCGCGAGAACGGGAGGAAATCCTTTGGGTCGGTGCGAAAGTTCACTTCGAAGGGTGGATAATCCGCCATATCAGGAATGCGCCATGGTTCGGAAGCATTGGCTAGGTAGCCGTCGGTGAGTAGCATGACCGGGGTCATGAACTTGGTTGCCAGACGAACCGCCTCGATCGCCACGTCGAAACCGTCGGTCGATGAACTAACTGAAATGACCGGCATCGGTGCGTCGGCGTTACGGCCAAAAACAGCTTGGTAGAGATCCGACTGTTCGGTTTTAGTGGGCAAGCCTGTCGACGGACCGGCGCGCTGGGAATTAACGATAACGAGAGGTAGCTCGGTGGCAATGGCGAGACCGATCGCTTCCATTTTCAGGGCGATACCGGGCCCGGAGCTGGAAGTAATGCCCAGCGAGCCGCCGTACGAAGCGCCGATGGCCGCACAAACCGCGGCGATCTCGTCTTCCGCCTGGAATGTTACCACGCCGAATTCCTTCATCGCCGCCAGCCGGTGCAATAGCGCCGACGCGGGCGTGATGGGATAAGAACAAAAGGTCAGGCCAACCTTGGCTAGCCGGGTTCCGGCTAGCAGGCCGAGAGCGATCGAGTCGGTCCCGGTAACCGTTCGGTAGAGCCCTGGTGCGATATGTGCCGGTGAAATACTATAGCCACCGATTTCGGCTGGCATTTCCGCTGTTTCGCCGAACGCATGGCCGGCATTCAAAGCGGCAACATTCGCCTCAGCAATTTCGGATTTTTTCTCAAATTTGGCGTTGAGCCAGTCGACCGACGCCTGCCGACGGCGTCCGTACATCCAGTAAACCAGGCCCAGCGCCCACATATTCTTCGAGCGCAAGGCCTCTTTATTTGAGAGGCCGAAGTTCTTCACCGCCTCGACGGTCAAGCGCGACATGTCGATCTTGACTACCCGGTACTTGTCGAGGCTGTCGTCCTCTAACGGACTGGTGTCGTAGCCGGCTTTCGCCAGGTTACGGTCGGTGAAGGCACCGGTGTCGGCGATGACGATACCGCCAGGTTTGACGTCGGCCAGGTTGGTGATCAGCGCCGCCGGGTTCATCGCCACCAGAACGTCGAGGTCGTCGCCCGATGTCATGATACGGCGTGCGCCGAAATTAATCTGAAAGGCCGACACGCCAAATGTCGTACCTGCCGGCGCCCTGATTTCGGCGGGAAAATCAGGGAAGGTCGCCAGGTCGTTACCGGCCAATGCAGCGGTCAGGGTAAACTGGGTACCGGTTAACTGCATTCCGTCGCCGGAATCGCCAGCAAATCGGACAACAGCTGATTCAACTTCATCACGTTTTTCTTCCGACCGCGCAAGGGCGGTTGCCTTGGACATCAAGATCTTCCTTGGACGATTTGCAGTGGGGTGTGGCTCAAGTCCAGCTTACGGTGCCAGGGTCTGATTCGGGCGTAACTTCTGCCTCTGGCGCGTTCGTTTCAAGCACTAATTGGCCTCTTCGTGCCAATATTTAGTGTTTTTCTGGTTAATCGAGAGCTGCCAGCATCTCCGGCACGGTCACAAACTTGCGACGTGGTGCTTCGCCGCTGGCAGCGGCGATCTCCGCCTGCTCTATTTTCTGCCAGTCGGCATAATTAACTACTCGCACGCCACGCTCGCCAAGCATTGCTGTTAGGGTTTCACGGCCCAGTTTAGCGCCATCGGTTACATCTTCGAGGATTTGCTGCGCCGCGATATCTCCATCCGGCTTGTTGGTACCGATTACGCCGGTGGGACCGCGCTTGATCCAGCCCACCGCGTAGACACCGTCTCCGACCCTACCGTCCTGATGGACGACAATGCCTTTGTCGTTGTCGAACGGGACGCCTTCGACGGGAATGGAATAGTAGCCGATGGCAGCAACCACCAGTCCACACTCGATGTCGAAGGTTTCGCTAGTGCCGACCGCACGCCCGTCCTGGACCATGGTTCGCTCAATCCGCAGACCCTCCACCCTATCGCCGCCCAGTATTTCCACCGGATTTGCGAAGAACTCGAAATGAACATTCTTTTCCTTGCCGGTGGGGTCAACGTCCAGGAATTCGCGCATGGTCGTCAGGTTGCGTTCCTTCAAGCGCAGGTCGCGGTCGGACCACTCACCGGTAACCGCCTCGGGTAGCTGATCGGCATGGATGATGGGCATGCAATTTTCTAGCTTGCCCATCTCGCGCAGTTCGACATTGGTGAATTTCGCTTCGATCGGCCCCCGCCGGCCAAGCAGATAAACGTCGGTCAAAGGTGAGGCCTGCACGGCTTTTGTCGCATGGTTGGCAATATCGGTTGCCACCATCTCCGCCGGCGTTTTGACCAGCACCCGGGCAATGTCGATGGCAACATTGCCGACCCCGACCACGGCGGCCGCCCCAACGTTCAAATCGGGGTTGAGGTCGGTGAAGTCCGGATGGCCGTTGTACCAGCCAACGAAATCGGCGGCACCGAAAACGCCTTGCTTATCGGCGCCGCGAATTCCCAGGCTACGGTCAGTTGCCGCGCCGACAGCCAGCACGACGGCGTCGTACATGTCCCTCAGTTCGCCCATCGAGACGTCCTTGCCCACTTCGACATTGCCGAAATAGGCGACCTCGTCCTTGAGGGCGGTTTTCTCGTAAGCCTTGGCAACTTTCTTGGTGGTCTGATGATCGGGAGCGACGCCGCCGCGGATCAGTCCGAACGGGGTCGGCAGCCGCTCGATAATGTCGATCTGGATGTCGCGGTTGCTCTTGAGCAGCGAGCCCGCAGTATAAAATCCGCTCGGCCCGGAACCGATAATGGCAATATTGATGGTCATGAGTCCCCCAAATTTCGGGCCGGACTATAACCAATGCATTTGTTGTCTGCTATCTTGATCCGGTGCCAATTCAGTGATGTTTTTACACCGCAAATCGACTGGCGCTACGGCAGTCTGCGAGTTTGTTAGTAAACCTGGCTCGACACGGCGACGTGGCGAAAACGGTTGGGCGCCATGGGGCTGGCATGGGCGACATTGACCGAATGCAGCTTGCCGTCGAGGTTATGGGTCCAAAAATCGAGAAATTCTTGCA
The DNA here is from genome assembly GCA_964530225.1 of uncultured Rhodospirillaceae bacterium. Classification (GTDB taxonomy): domain Bacteria; phylum Pseudomonadota; class Alphaproteobacteria; order UBA6615; family UBA6615; genus CAZHBA01. The sequence continues at coordinate 24,869 of CAZHBA010000095.1, forward strand.
GCCGTGGGAAATCGGGCGCCCGGTTGAGCCGTTGCCAGACAAAAGTCTGTAGCAGGCTGGGGTAATCAGGCATGTGATAAAGAATTTCCGCGGTGGTCAGCCGATAGCCTTCCAGCTACTTTCCTGTACCGTCACTCATGCCGATAAAAAATTATTTAATAACAATAAATTAGCACAGATCTGGGGAGAGTGCTGTTATATTTCAGGACAAAAAGTACCAAACTGGCGGTGGTTGGCGGTTGACAGCGGTTCATGCCCTCACTAAATGTCTGGCACTCCTATTCTTGGAGTGCTAACAATTTCCACGCGATGCGTGGAATCGCATAAAATCATGGAGGATCAAGGTATGAGTTTTCGCCCGTTACACGATCGGGTAGTGGTCCGCCGCGTCGGTTCAGATGAGAAAACCGCTGGTGGAATCATTATCCCTGACACGGCACAAGAAAAACCATCGGAAGGCGAAGTTGTCTCCGTTGGGACTGGTGCCCGAGCGGAAGACGGCAGCGTAACGCCGATGGACGTAAAAGCCGGCGACCGTGTGCTGTTTGGCAAATGGTCGGGCACCGAAGTGACAATCGATGGTGAAGAGCTTCTGATTATGAAGGAGTCCGACATCATGGGTGTCATTGAAACCAAAAAGCGCGCCCAAAAAGCCGCATAACGCATACTAACTCAGGGAATTTCGAAACATGGCATCAAAAGAAGTTAAGTTTGGCTCGTCGGCACGCGATAAGCTGCTGAGCGGTGTCGACGTACTTGCCGACGCCGTTAAGGTGACGCTGGGCCCGAAGGGTCGCAACGTCATCCTTGACAAGGCGTTCGGTGCACCGCGCATCACCAAGGACGGCGTCACCGTCGCCAAAGAAATCGAGCTCGACGACAAGTTCGAGAACATGGGCGCACAGATGGTCAAGGAAGTTGCTTCCAAGACCAACGATCTTGCCGGTGACGGCACCACGACGGCAACTTTACTGGCCCAGGCGATCGTGCGCGAAGGCGCCCGTTCGGTGGCCGCCGGTATGAACCCGATGGATCTAAAACGCGGTGTTGACCTGGCGGTTTCCGCGGTTGTTACCGAAATTGAAAAGGGCGCCAAGAAGATTAAGACCAGCGAAGAAATTTCGCAGGTTGGTACCATCTCCGCCAATGGCGACCTCGAGGTTGGTGCCATCATCTCCGACGCCATGCAGAAGGTCGGCAACGAAGGTGTCATCACGGTCGAGGAAGCCAAGAGTTTGGCAACCGAGCTGGACGTGGTCGAAGGTATGCAGTTCGACCGCGGTTATTTGAGCCCCTACTTCATCACCAACGCCGACAAGATGACCTGTGAGTTGGAGACCCCCTACATTCTTCTGCACGAGAAAAAGCTGTCGAGCCTGCAGGCAATGTTGCCGGTACTCGAAGCAGTAGTGCAGTCGAGCCGGCCATTGCTGATCATCGCCGAAGACATCGAAGGCGAAGCGCTGGCCACGTTGGTGGTCAACAAACTGCGCGGCGGCCTCAAGGTCTCGGCAGTCAAGGCACCGGGCTTCGGCGATCGTCGCAAGGCCATGCTCGAGGATCTGGCAATTCTTACCGGCGGTCAGGTGATTTCCGAAGATCTTGGCATCAAGCTCGAGAACGTCACACTCGACATGCTCGGTACGTCGAAGCGGGTCTTCATTACCAAAGACGAGAGCACCATTATCGACGGCGCTGGAAAGAAGAGCGACATTCTCGGCCGCTGCAACCAGATCCGGGCGCAGGTCGAGGAGACCACGTCGGACTACGACCGTGAGAAACTGCAGGAACGCCTGGCCAAATTAGCCGGTGGTATCGCGGTTATTCGCGTCGGCGGTGCCACCGAGATCGAGGTGAAAGAGAAGAAGGATCGCGTCGAAGACGCCATGCACGCAACTCGCGCCGCTGTCGAAGAAGGCATCGTAGCGGGTGGTGGTGTGGCTCTGTTGTACGCCACACGCGCCCTCGACAAGCTAAGCGGCGAAAATGACGACCAGAAAGTCGGCATCAACATCGTTCGCAAGGCGATCCAGTCGCCGGCACGTCAAATCGTTGAAAACTCTGGCGCCGACGGCGCCGTGGTTGCTGGCAAGCTGCTTGAGCAGAAAAGCGCGACCTATGGCTACGACGCTCAGCTGGGCGAGTTCACCGACCTGGTCAAGGCCGGCATTATCGACCCGACGAAGGTCGTTCGTGCTGCTCTGCAGGACGCGGCTTCGGTGGCCGGCCTGTTGATCACCACGGAAGCCATGGTTGCTGAGAAGCCGGAACCAGCCGTTGCTGCGCCGGCGATGCCGGACATGGGTGGCATGGGTGGCA
>CAZHBA010000096.1:0-26614 GCA_964530225.1 uncultured Rhodospirillaceae bacterium
GAGCGCTTCAAACCGTTTGCATTATGACGCGCGGTTGCCGAAAGGCCACCAGGGCCTTTAGCGACACTCCCCAAAAAGCGCTCTCCTTATTCCCGGTAAGAGCAATGGACCTACAAGAACTTAAGCAAAAAACACCCGGAGACCTTCTGGCGTTCGCCGAAGAGCTAAAAATCGAAGGCGCGAGCAACCTTCGCATGCAGGACATGATGTTCGGCATTTTGAAGGCGCTTGCCGAGAACGGGGTGCCAATCCATGGCGGCGGTGTTCTCGAAGTGCTACAGGATGGCTTCGGCTTCCTGCGCTCGCCTGAATCGAATTATCTGCCGGGGCCCGACGATATCTATGTTTCGCCTAGCCAGGTGCGGCGCTTTGCGCTACGCACCGGCGATACGGTCGAGGGCGAAATTCGTGCACCGAAGGACGGCGAACGTTATTTTGCGCTGGTCAAGACCAACAAAGTCAATTTCGACAAAGTCGAGCAAACTCGCCACCGCATTAATTTCGACAATCTGACACCGCTCTATCCCGAAGAAAAACTTACGTTGGAAATCGAAAATTCGGAATCTAAGGATCCGACACTGAAGGTGATCGATATTGTTGCGCCCCTAGGCAAAGGCCAGCGCGCTCTGCTGGTCTCGCCGCCGCGTACCGGCAAGACCGTGATGATGCAAAATATCGCCAAGGCGATTATGGCAAACCATCCAGAAGTCTATCTGCTGGTGCTGTTGATCGACGAACGGCCGGAGGAAGTTACCGACATGCAGCGCACCGTGCGCGGTGAGGTGATCGCCTCGACCTTCGACGAGCCAGCGTCACGTCACGTTCAGGTCGCCGAAATGGTGATCGCCAAGGCAAAGCGTCTGGTTGAGCATAAGCGCGACGTGGTGATTTTACTGGACTCGATTACGCGCCTGGCGCGCGCCTATAACACCGTTGTTCCCTCATCGGGTAAGGTGTTGACGGGTGGTGTTGACGCCAACGCGCTGCAGCGACCCAAGCGGTTTTTTGGCGCCGCGCGCAACATCGAAGAAGGCGGCTCATTAACCATCATCTCGACCGCCTTGATCGAGACCGGCAGCCGCATGGACGAGGTTATCTTCGAGGAGTTTAAGGGCACCGGTAACTCTGAAATTGTCCTTGACCGTAAGCTGGCCGACAAGCGCACCTGGCCGTCGATTGACATCACCAAATCAGGCACGCGCAAGGAAGAGCTGCTGGTGGATAAGGACATTCTGTCGAAAATGTGGGTGCTGCGCCGTATTCTCAATCCCATGGGGGTTGTCGACGGCATGGAATTCCTGCTCGACAAGATGAAGCGCGCGAAAACCAACACCGATTTCTTCGATTCCATGAATCAGTAGTTTGGGAATTAATAGGCTTTACGTTTCCTACGCGTCCCGTGCGCAGTCAAAACACATCGGTACCGCCGGGTCTAAGGCTAACCGCGCAGTGGCGATTTCTTCGCCACAGCGCACACACCGGCCATAATCGCCACTGTCGAGGCGCGCTAGCACGGCGTCGATCCTTCGCACTTCGATGTTGCGGCGACGTTCGGCCGCACGTGCCATCTCCTGGCCCTGTAGCGCGTCCATACGCGATAGACGTCCAAGCCGGGTCTGGTCTAGCTCCACCGGCTGGGTGGCCTCGGCGCCGTGCTTTGTGGCGGCTATGACCTGTTCACGCAGCGCTTCGAGCTCAGTGCGGACAGCAGCAAGATCGATGTCGTCTTTTTTTGCCAAGCGAACCGCCTAGGGGATAAAAACTGTCGACCCGGTCGTCTTGCGTGCTTCCAGATCGCGATGCGCCTGTGCCACTTCCGACAACGGGTAGGTTTGATTAATCTCGATCTTGACCGCGCCGGACGAGATAACGTCGAACAGGTCGTTGGCGCAGGCTTCGAGATCGTCACGCGTCGCCGTGTAATGAAACAGCATCGGTCGGGTGACGAAGATCGAACCGTAGGTCGATAGATCGCCAAGGTTCACCGGATCAGGCGCACCCGACGCGTTGCCGAAGCTGACCAGCATGCCACGCGGCGACAGGCACTTCATTGAATCCATCAGCGTATCCTTGCCGACCCCGTCATAGACCACTGGAACGCCAACACCGTCGGTGATTTTTTGCACCCGCTCGATAAAGTTCTCCGAGTTGTAGTTGACGACGTGATGGACGCCGTGTGCGGCGGCGAGCTCGCCCTTCTCCGGGCTACCAACCGTGCCAATAACGGTCGCGCCCAGATGGTTGAGCCACTGGCTGGCGATGAGGCCGACGCCGCCAGCCGCTGCGTGCAATAGCACCGTCATACCGGGCTCGACGCGGAAACACTGGCGGATCAGAAACTGTACCGTCATACCCTTGAGCATGGCCGCAGCGGCAGTTTTATCGCCGACGCCGTCGGGCAGCTTGACGGCGATCTTGGCTGGCATGACCCGTTCTTCGGAATAGGCGCCCGGGGGCATGTCGGCGTAGCCGATGCGGTCACCGGCGGCGAGATAACCAACCCCCTCGCCGACTGCCTCAATAACGCCGGCACCTTCCATTCCCAGCACCGACGGCATTGGCAATGGCCGCGCGCCGGTGCGCAGATAGACGTCGATGTAGTTGAGGCCCAACGCTGTGTGCCTCACTCGGATTTCTCCCTCTCCCGGCTCACCGACATCGACCTCTTCCCACTGCAGAACTTCAGGGCCGCCATGCTCGTGTATTTGGATTGCGTGAACCATTCTCTCTCCTCCAGGTACCGCCGCGCCTGCGGGCCAGCGCATGTTTGATTGTTGGCACTAAGCCTATTCGTTGAGTTCGACACCTTCAAGCGACAGTAGATAACGTTTGGTCGCAGTGCCGCTGCCGCCGGAATAGCCGCCAATTTTACCGCCCGCCGCCAGAACCCGGTGGCAGGGGATGATGATCGCTATCGGATTGCGACCACAGGCGGTGCCGACGGCGCGCGCCGACGAGCCGATGGTGGCGGACATTGCGCCGTAGGATTGGTGCCCACCGTAGGGAATGTTCTGCATGGCCCGCCAAACCTTCTGCTGGTGCTGTGTACCCACAGGCGCGACCGGCAGATCGAACGATGTGATCTTGCCGGCGAAGTAAGCCTGGAGTTGACGTCTGGTTTCCACTAGCAGTGGGCTGACTTCGCTGTTGGCTTCGCGGCTCCAATCGAGTTTGATTAGTGCGCTGTCCCGTTCGGTTATGGTCAACGGCCCGACCGGGCTGTCAAAACTGAGATGATGTTCGCTCATCGTTGGGTGAGATAATCGCGGAAGGCTTGTGCATCGGTCAATGGCGCTGAGCAAACTGGGCCGTGGCATGTATAGGCCGTTGTCTTGCCGTCGATGCGAATTTTGCCCGCCGCTGGGGGGGCCGCACTTAGATCGTCGCCGCTGGCGATAACGGACAAGACGCTGGCGGGCAAGCTGGTGCAGTTACGCACCGCTACGAGATCGAGCGTTACGGCACCGCCGGGGTCACCAATGACGATCAACGATGTTGCCTCGGCGAGGAACTGCGCGGCGTTAATTAGGCATGCGGCCCCTCGCCTTTGATTGTTGCCTCGTCAACCGTAACGCGTTAGTTGCCACCCAACGGGACAAACATGAAGCAGGAGGCAGTTATGAAGATCACCGTTGATATCGACTGCACGCCGCAAGAGGCAAGACAGCTGATGGGTTTGCCGGATGTGACCGATATCCAGCAAGAGGTTGTCGCTGAAATGCGTAAGCGTATCCTCGCTGGCCTCGACGCGATGGACCCCCAGGCGATGATGAGTGCCTGGGCGCCGGCGGGCGTCGAGGGCTGGGAGCAAGTCCAGAAGACGTTTTGGTCGAGCCTCGCGGCTGTCGGCCAGAACGACAAGAAAGACTAGGCGAGTTTGGTTTTAAGCGGCACGACTTATAGATGAGCGACACCATTTATGCCCTTGCCAGTGGTGCCGGGACCTCCGGGGTGGCGGTGATCCGGCTGTCTGGACCGGCCGCCGGTCCAGCCGTCGAGCGCCTGACCGGTGAACCGCCGCCGAAACCGCGCACGGCCAGTCTGCGCCGACTTCGCGACCCGGTGGATGATAGCGCGATCGACGAGGGTATGGTGCTGTGGTTTCCCGCTCCGGCCAGCTACACCGGCGAAGATGTCGCCGAGTTTCAAGTGCACGGTGGTGCTGCCGTTATCGAAGCGTTGATATCGGCGCTGGGCGTGATGGAAGCTTGCCGCTTGGCCGAACCGGGCGAGTTCACCCGCCGTGCCTTTGAGAACGGCAAGTTGGACCTGACCTCAGCCGAGGCAGTCGCCGACCTAGTGGCAGCGGAAACCGTGGCGCAGCGGCGGCAGGCGCTGCGCCAGTACGACGGCGCCCTGGCCGCGCTGTATGACGACTGGCGCACGCAATTGATGACCCTGCTTGCGCGCGCCGAAACGGTCATCGATTTTTCCGATGAGGAACTTCCCAGCAACATACATGAATCTATTATGCACAATATATTGTATATACAAAAGAAAATAATACAATATATAGATGATCATCATCGGGGTGAGCGCATTCGCTCCGGCTTCCGGGTCGCCATCACAGGTGCGTCTAATGTGGGAAAATCAAGTCTTTTAAATAGGTTAGCGGAGCGTGACGCGGCGATTGTGTCGTCGTCGGCCGGCACTACGCGCGACGTTATCGAGGTCCACATTAATTTGGGCGGCTACGCGGTCATCATCGCCGATACCGCCGGAATCCGCGAAGCCGAGGACGAAATCGAGGTGGAGGGTGTACGCCGGGCGCGAAAATCAGCCGAAGAGGCGGACATGCGGATCGTGGTGTTCGATGCTACTGTCCTGCCCGCTTTGGACGCTTTTACACTCGATTATGTCGATGGTGGTGACGTTGTTGCTATAAATAAATCTGATATCGCTACTCAGGAATTACCAAAAACAATTGCGAAACGCCCGGTTTATGCCGTTTCAGCCAAAACCGGCGATGGTCTCGAGTTGTTTCTGGCGGAGCTGACGGCAGAAATACAAGCACGCCTATCCGTGAGCGAACAGCCGCCGTTGACCCGGACGCGTCACCGAGAAGCCCTTGAGAACTGTGTTGCAGCGCTGCAGCGCGCGGCGACAGCGATCCTGCCTGAGTTGGCGGCCGAAGATATAAGGTTTGCCGTCCGGTCGCTGGGGCGCATCACCGGACGGGTCGATGTTGAGGATGTGCTCGACATTATATTTCGTGATTTCTGTATCGGAAAGTAGCCGGTGTTTCACGTGAAACAGTCCTTTCCTCAAAAACATTGCCCATTGCAGCGTACGGCTTTGACATCGCCGCTGGGCTGCCATACATAGCCGGCAATGCAAACATTCGATGTCATTGTTATTGGCGGCGGTCATGCCGGCTGCGAGGCCGCGACGGCGGCGGCTCGCTTGGGCGCGCATACCGCATTGATTACCCATAAGCCCGAAACCATCGGCGAAATGTCCTGTAATCCGGCGATCGGTGGACTTGGTAAGGGCCATCTGGTGCGCGAAATTGATGCGCTTGACGGCGTCATGGCGCGGGCGATAGACCGCGCCGGCATCCAGTTTCGCATGCTCAACCGCAGCAAAGGGCCAGCCGTCTGGGGCCCCCGCGCCCAGGCGGACCGGCATCTGTACCGACAGGCGATGCAAGGCCTGCTGCAAGAGCAGAAAAATCTTGAAATTTGTGCTGGTACCGTCGAAGACCTGAGATTCAGCGCTGTGGGTCGGGTTGCGGGCGTTGTTCTGGCCGACGGTGGGGAAATCGCCGCCAGCCGGGTTATTCTAACCACCGGTACCTTCCTGCACGGCATTATTCATATTGGTGAGAGCCAAACACCGGCAGGTCGGGTCGGCGAAGCGCCGGCGATCGGGTTGTCCCATACTCTGTACAAGGCTGGATTTGCCATGGGGCGACTCAAGACCGGCACTCCGCCACGCCTGGACGGCAAGACCATCGATTGGCAGGCGCTGGAGGTGCAGGCCGGTGACGCTGTACCGCAGCCGTTTTCGTATATGACCGACGAAATCAAGGTTTCTCAAGTCGATTGCCATATCACCTATACCAGTGCGGTTGGGCACGATCTGATCCGGGCGAACCTGCACCGAGCGCCAACGTACTCCGGTCAGATAGACAGTGCGGGCCCACGCTACTGCCCCTCCATTGAGGACAAAGTGGTGCGGTTCGCTGACAAACCTCGCCACCAAATTTTCCTCGAGCCGGAAGGTCTCGACGACGACACGGTTTATCCCAATGGCATCTCGACGTCCCTGCCCGAGGACGTTCAATCCGCTCTGCTCAAGACCATTGGCGGCCTCGAGAACGCGCGTATCATTCGCCCCGGCTATGCCATCGAGTACGATTTCGTTGATCCCCGCGAGCTGCACCTAACTCTCGAGACTCGCCGAATTTCGGGACTTTTTCTCGCTGGGCAGATTAATGGCACCACCGGTTACGAAGAAGCCGCGGCGCAAGGCCTGATCGCGGGTTTGAATGCGGCCGCCAGCGAAACTTTTGTGCTTGATCGTGCGGAAGCTTATATCGGCGTGATGATTGACGATCTGGTCACCCGTGGCACCGACGAGCCCTACCGCATGTTTACCTCACGCGCTGAGTACCGCCTTATGTTGCGGGCCGATAACGCTGATGAGCGGCTAACCCCGCGCGGGATTGCTTTTGGCTGCGTTGGGTCCAAGCGGCAAACTGGCTTTGCGCGGAAATCGGCGGCGTTGGCTGAGGCAAGGGATTTGGCGAATTCGCTATCCGACACCCCCAATGCATTGAAAAAACACGGTCTGTCTGTCAATCAGGATGGCGTGCGACGCTCCGCATTTGAATTGCTGGCTTATCCAGGCGTTACAGTCGCAAATCTCCTCGGGCTATGGCCCGAGCTTGGACAACTGCCGGCTGATCTGGTCGAGCGGCTGGAAATCGAGGCGCTCTATAGCAGCTATGTACGGCGCCAGACAGCCGACGTTGCGGCCTTCCGGCGCGACGAAACCCTAATGCTGCCGAACGATCTTGATTATTCGAACGTCGGCGGACTGTCCCGCGAGGCCCAGGGCAAGTTAGCGCTGGCGTGTCCCGAGACTTTGGGCCAGGCGGGCCGGATACCCGGCGTGACGCCGGCGGCGCTGGTAGCCTTGTTGCGTTATGTGCGCCACGGCGCTACCGAGTCGGCGCGGTCGCTAAAGTCGGCTTAACTGGCCCAACCCTCACCATACCCCATATATAGTAGTTGGAGAAGCTATATCCCAATTGGTAGGATGAGCCATGGTTGGCCGCCCCCGCATGACCGTGTTTCAGTTTGCTGAGGCCCTAAATGTTTCACGTGAAACATTGGCGCGCTTGGAGATATATGAGGCTATGTTGCGCGAGTGGCAAAAGACGATAAACCTAGTCAGCGACGGCTCCCTCGAAGATGTCTGGCGCCGCCATTTCCTCGATTCCGGTCAGCTCTGCCGACTGATTTCGGACGCGAAAACAATTACCGATATTGGTAGTGGCGGCGGATTTCCAGGCCTTATTGTCGCCATTATTTTGGGTGTCTATGTTACCTTGGTGGAGTCTGACAACCGTAAAGCAGCGTTCCTGCGCGAAGTGTCCCGTGCAACCGGTGCTGATACAAAGGTCATCGCCGGTCGCGCAGAGACCGTATCGGCCACGCCGGCCGAGGTGGTCACGGCCCGTGCGGTTGCCCCGTTAACCAAACTTCTGGCCCTAGTGGAGCCCTGGATTCAGCCAGGAGGCAGATGCTACTTCTTAAAAGGCAGCACCGTCGAGGATGAATTGACCGACGCGAGTCGAATTTGGGATATTGAATACGATATGGTTCCTAGCCTATCTGATCCGTTTGGGACCATACTGTGCGTAAAGGAGTTTGGCCGTGTCTGATGCATCTCGCTTAGATTCACCTCCGTCCCGTTCCTTGACGCTTGCTGTTCGGCCAAGAATTGTGGCGGTGGCTAATCAAAAGGGCGGGGTGGGCAAGACCACAACCGCGATAAACTTAGCGACGGCGCTTGCTGCCTGTGGCCGGCTTGTGTTGTTGGTGGATTTGGACCCCCAGGGCAATGCGTCGACTGGCTTGGGTGTGAGCACGCCGGCGACCACTGCCGATGACGTCTATGCGGCGCTGATTGGCCAACGGAGCCTGGCTGATGTGATCGTGGCCACATCCGTGCCGGGGTTAGATGTTGTGCCGGCTTCGGCCGATTTGGCTGGTGCCGAGATCGAGCTCATCGATATGGAGCGGCGCGAAACCCGGTTGAAGGTCGCATTAGAAACCGGAGCTGCCGGCTACGATTATGTGCTGGTAGACTGCCCGCCAGCGCTTGGTCTGCTCACTTTAAATGCGCTGGTTGCCGCACAATCGGTTCTGGTGCCGTTGCAGTGTGAGTTTTTCGCTCTCGATGGGCTGAGCCGGTTGACGCGATCGATCGAGCGTATCCGGAGCGCGTTTAATCCAGATCTCTACATACAAGGTGTTGTGTTAACCATGCATGATGGACGTAATAACTTGTGTCGATCCGTGGAAGCGGACGTGCGCGAGCATTTCGGTGATCGGGTCTATCAAACAGTGATCCCCAGAAACGTTCGGGTGTCCGAAGCGCCGTCGTTTGGTTTGCCGGCAATTGTCTACGACATGAACTGTATAGGCGCGCGCGCCTACATTAATCTCGCTGCTGAGCTCCTGCGCCGCGAAGGCAGGCTGCCGGAGCGAGAGGCGGCGGCATGACCGACGAGCCGCGCAAAGGGCTGGGCCGCGGGCTTTCCGCGCTGTTGGGCGAGGAAGCGAAATCTCAAACTGGCCGGGAGCATGAGCGTGCAACCCACACTGTGCCGACCGAGCAGATCGTACCGGGCCAGTTTCAACCACGCACCCGCTTCGACGACCAGGAAATGAACTCGCTCGTTGAATCGGTTCGATCCAAGGGAATTTTGCAGCCCATTTTAGTGCGCCGTGCCCCGCTGCACGCCGACGCCTACGAGATTATCGCCGGAGAACGGCGTTGGCGCGCTGCTCAACGTGCGCAAATGCACGAAGTTCCAGTTATCGTGCGCGAATTTTCAGACGAAGAAGTGTTGGAAATAGCGCTGATAGAGAACTTGCAGCGCGAAAACCTGTCGCCGATCGAAGAAGCTAACGCATATCAACGCTTAATGGACGAATTTAACCACACCCAGGAAGTGCTGGCTAAGGCAGTCGGCAGGAGCCGCAGCAGCATCGCTAACGCGTTACGCTTGCTCACTCTGCCAGAGGTGGTGCAAAAGCAGGTCGATTCCGGTGCGTTGTCGGCTGGTCACGCACGAACATTAGTGGGGAACGACGACGCAGAACGCCTCGCTAATGAAATTATCAGCAAGGACTTATCAGTGCGTCAAGCCGAACATTTGGCGCAGACGACAAAGGGCGGCCCGTCGGCCAAATTGAGTAAGACGCCAGCCAAGGACCCCGACACAATCGCTTTGGAAAACGATCTGTCGAACATGCTGGGGTTACACGTTAGCATCAAGTTCCGTGGCGATGGTGCGCGGGGCGGGTCGGTCACCATAAATTACGCAACGCTTGATCAGCTCGATCATATTTTGCAGCGGCTCAATCAGGGTGGCGCCATTAACATCGGTGGGCTGGGCGTCAATGACTCGAAAGAGCCGGTGAAGAATCCATTGGCTGGACGCCCGGCGCAACAGTCATAAGTTATTGTTATTATTGTGTTTATTGGCGTTGCCGGCGGTTTAGGCGGGCGAGCTGTGCAATCGCCATCAGGGTGCGGTCACACACCAGAACGGCTGGGGCGCCGGTCGATTTCGCCGACAATTCGGCATCGGTAAGCCGTGATAGCGATGCTTCAACGCCATCTAGCGACCAATTCGATAACTGAGCACGGAACCGCCCGGCGACACGCCAAAAAAGCGGAGGACGTAACTGCTTGATTGCGGAATCGAGTACCACCCCGTCTTTTGTCTGTGCCAAAACGAAGTGAAGACGTTGAAAATGCCGCTGAGCAATGCGAATAACCGCGACGGGCTCGGTACCGTCGGCCCAAACGCGAACCAGTTGTTCAACCAAGCTGTCGTAATTGCCCTCAGCGGCGGATAAAACTGCTGCCTCGGCCGACGCTTCCGCGCCATCGCCGAGGCAGGCCAACACCATTTCTTCTGATAAATGGCCGCCGGGGCCGGCAAACAATACCAATTTTTCGATTTCTCGGCGGTTTGCCTGACGATTATTACCCATCAAAGCGGTGGCGGCATTAAGGGCCTGTGAGTTGATGTTTATTCCGTCCTTGCCGAGACTGTCACGCACGAGTTGCATCAAACCGGCCTCGTCGTCGGGAAAGCAGGCCAGAGCTGCGCACGCTTTGTGATTTTCGAATAGCCGCCGAAGCGAGGAGCGAGGTGTCAAATTCCCCGCGCCGACGATTACCAGCGCCGCAAGTGGGTGATCCGTTGCTGCGCTGTCTAATACCGCCGACATAGCGCTCGTGAGATTATCACCACCCTCGTTTACCACAAGTACACGACGGCCGCCACCAAACGAAATAGCGAGCACCTCGTCGATTAGACGTACAGGATTTTTCGCCACAGAGGACGACTGAAAACCCGCAATATTAAAGGGGTCTGCGAGATCATCAACGATTACAGCAGAAAGTGAATCAATACGTTCGCGTACAAGTCCACTATCTGGTCCATATACAAGTACGGCCCTAATCGCTGGATTTAGCGATTTTATGAAGCCGTCGACCTTATTCGCAGTTATTTTCACTTTGCGTCCGGAAAGAATTATCGGCTCGATAGAGCCAAACGTAGCTAATTGCACTTATGGACGGCACGGCCAGCCGTAGCCCGAAAAGCATATACCTAGTTTGTCGTTGGCCGGGATAAAAACATGCCCAAGCGCGATTGTATTTCCGCCGCCAGGTCTCGCGCTGCACGGCGGCGGGCGTCCGATTCCGCGCTCAAGGTGGCGAATTCGGCATCCAGGATATTGTAACTGTTAATAGACCGCACCTTGCCACTAAGCAGTTTTTCGCCAGCTTGTTTATCTAACAGATCGAAATTCGCTGTGATAATCAAATTCGCCCGCGTCGCCGTGGCGTCCTTGCGAACGCCTAAACTTTGTTTGCTTTCTGAAAGTTTGACATTGAGCACATAAACGGGCGTAGGTGGCGGGCCCTTGGGCGTCAACCGGTTAGCAAGCTCCATGCGCAGCAGTTGGCCCAACCGTTCCGGAAGTGGTGAAATTAAAATTTGGTTCAGTGCAGATGCCGCGCCAGCATCGGCCTGTTGGCGTTCATGGAACGGCTGGAATCCACAGGCGGAAACTAACGTCATAACAGCGACCATGGACCAGAATTTAAACAACGAAATTCACTAGCTTATCGGGCACGAAAATCACTTTTCGCACCGGACGGTCGCCAATCGTCGTGGCGACGTTCGGGATCGCGCGCGCCGCCGGTTCGACCGCGTCCTGGCTGGCTCCGGCAGATACCTCGATGGTGCCGCGCAACTTGCCCCTAACCTGTACCGCCACTGTAACAGTGTCATCGACGGTCAGGGCGGTATCTACTTCTGGCCAAGGCGTATCGGCAAGCAGCGTATCGTGACCGAGTTGCCGCCACATCTCCTCGGTCAGGTGCGGTACCATCGGGCCGAGCAGCCTGACTAGTGTTTCGAGCGCCTCGCGCATCACCCAAGCGCCGCCGGTGGCCGTGGCGTCGAAAGCTGAAATGACGTTAGTCAGTTCATAAAGGCGTGCCACCGATTTGTTGAAATGAAACCTCTCGTAATCCCCAGTAACGCCGGCGATCGTTTTGTGGGTCACCTGACGCAACTCTGTCCCGTTACCCGGCATTTTGGCGGGGGGCGGGGTGCCTGGTTCCGGCAGTGCATCCAGATGATCGTCGATGAGGCGGGCAACGCGGTTGATGTAGCGAAAAGCACCCTGAACACCGGCGTCCGTCCACTCCATGTCCCGATCTGGCGGGCTGTCTGATAAAATAAACCACCGGGCGGTATCCGCGCCGTAGTGCTCGATAACGTCGGTCGGATCGACGGTGTTCTTTTTCGACTTTGACATTTTCTCGACCCGGCCAATTTCAACTGGTGCATCGGTATCGGCCCGCGTGGCGGACCCATTTGCCTGGTAGACGATGTTATGCGGCTCTATCCAATTGCCATCGGAGTCGCGAAAGGTCGCGTGATTGACCATGCCTTGGGTGAAGAGGCCGTCGAACGGTTCGTCGATATCGACGTGGTGGCTTTTGTGCATGGCGCGCATGAAGAACCGTGAGTACAGAAGATGCAAGATCGCATGTTCGATGCCGCCAATATACTGGTCTACCGGCAACCAATATTTCCCCGACGCATCGTTGACAGGAACATCGGCACCGGGCGAGCAGAAGCGGACAAAATACCAAGACGAGTCCATGAACGTATCGAACGTATCGGTATCGCGCTGCGCCGGTTTGCCGCAGGAAGGACAGTCCACGTCCTTCCAGTTTGGGTGGCGCTCGAGCGGATTTCCGGGGGCGGAGAAATCCACATCCTTGGGTAGCGTCACTGGTAGATCGATGCGTGGCACTGGCACGATTCCGCAATCGCCACAATGGATAACGGGAATCGGGCAGCCCCAATAGCGTTGGCGCGAGACCAGCCAGTCACGCAGCCGGTAATTAACCGTACCCTCGCCGGATTCATCGGCCTCGAGGTGCTCGATTGCGCTTCGTTTAGCGTCGTCAACCCCCAGAGTGTCGAGAAACTGTGAGTGCGCGAGGGTGCCATCGCCAACATAGGCTTCATTGCCGACGGCAAATGTCTCAGGACTGGCATCGCCCGGTACCACGACAGGGTACACCGGTAGATCGTAGGCCCGCGCAAAGTCCAAGTCCCGTTGATCGTGGGCGGGGCAGCCGAAAATGGCTCCGGTGCCGTATCCCATGAGTACGAAATTGGCAACGTAGACGGGCAACAGTTCGTCGGCAAACGGGTGCTTTACCCGCAAGCCAGTATCGATGCCGCGCTTTTCGGCAGTTTGAATGGCCTCTTCGCTGGTGCCGAGCTGGCGGCATTCCTCGACGAACACGGCGATTTCGGGATTGCCTGAAGCAAGTTCCTCGGTGAGCGGATGGTCGGCGGCAATGGCGCAAAAACTGGCGCCGAATATCGTATCCGGGCGGGTTGTATAGACGCGCAACGGATCGCGGCCGGCGTCGTCGGCAAAGCGAAAATCTATATAAGCGCCCTCCGAGTGGCCGATCCAGTTTTCCTGCATGGTGCGGACTTTGGCTGGCCACCGCTCCAGCTGTGCCAGGCTGGCGAGCAGATCATCGCTGAACTTGGTTATTCGGCAAAACCACTGGGCCAAACGGCGGCGCTCGATGGGGGCGCCAGAGCGCCAGCCCTTGCCGTCGATAACCTGTTCGTTGGCGAGCACAGTATGATCGACCGGGTCCCAGTTTACCCAGCCTTCTTGCCGGTAAACGAGATCCTGTTCCATAAAGTCGAGGAACATCACCTGTTCGTGCCGGTAATAATCTGGGTCGCACGTCGCTAGTTCACGCGACCAATCGATCGACAAGCCCATCGCCTTGAGCTGAGCTCGCATCGCGGCGATATTTTCATAGGTCCAATCGGCAGGATGGACACCCTTTTCTATCGCCGCGTTTTCAGCCGGCAGGCCGAACGCGTCCCAACCCATGGGGTGTAGAACGTTAAACCCGCGTGCGCGTTTGTAGCGCGCCACGACATCGCCTAATGTGTAACAGCGCAAATGGCCCATATGAATGCGGCCCGAAGGGTAGGGAAACATCTCGAGCACGTAATATTTAGGCCGGCCGGGTTCATCGGTCGCCGTAAATGCGTCACGCTCGTCCCAGGCGCGCTGCCATTTGGCCTCGGTTTCGCGGAAGTTATAACGGAACATGGCGCCGGAGCTGGCGGAAATACTATTGATCAGCGGACGCGATGCGTAGCTCGCGGGCGCGGTTCAAAATAGTACCCTCGAGCTTGAGGCTGGTCTGGTCTTCGACTTTGGAATCGATCCAGCCCCGCCCCTGGGAAAACTCCTGCCGAAATACCGCTACGCGAATGCCGTCGGAACGCAATTGGCGCCCAAGAATGTAAACGGTTACTTTGAATCGCTCGCTGGGGCTTTCCGGTGGCGAATACCAGTCGGTAATAATCACGCCGCCGAACGGGTCGGCAGAGGCCAATGGCAGAAACGACAGTGTATCCAACGAGGCACGCCATAACAGGCTGTTGACGCCAATACCGGATGCGCCGCCGGCATCTTCGTTTCTGTCGGGACCCATAAGGTTAATTTCGCCGAAAAGTTTGCCGACTTCTTTCCTGAACTCTTCTTGTGGACCGTCGCCGGTGGCGCGCTCTGTCTTTATACCCTCGCACGCTGTCAGCAGCATGGCGGCAAAGAAAGCGAAAAATATGGCACTGCGAATTGGCTTCATTACTCTAACTGGAATATGTGTACCCAGTATGGGAACCCTTCTCGCATCGTCTAATAGCAGAGAAGTCCGCACAAAAAAATAGGGCGGCGGAAAATCCGCCGCCCGTATCTTTTACGTCTAAAACGACAGGTCTTAGAAGCTAAACATGTTGGTCAGGATAACTGCCTTGGCTTTGTTGTCGCTTGACGCACCGCCGATGTTATCATGGTCGTACGCGTTATAGTCAGCGCGAAGTGACCATCCCGGCGCCACGGCATAACGGGCTCCGACGCCCCAACGATCCATACTCGTTGTCGACTCGGCGGCAGTGGAAGCATTATCCAGTTCGCCGTTCGAGTACCAGACGCTAAGGCCCCACGGACCCTGTTGGTACCCAGCTGCAACGGCCCAATACGTACCGGCATCTGCGCCGAGGGCTTCGTTAGCCAAGGTAACGTTCGTTTCGTTGTTGTCACGCCAGTTTGCACCGAGAACAAAGCTACCGAAGCTAGCCTTGACGCCAACAGCCAAAACTTCCAAGTCATTGATGGTGTTATCGGCACCGTTGGCATCTTCGTCTTCGGCGGTTTCGTACAGCACCGACGCGGACAGACCAACGTTACCGACTTTCCCGTCGAAGCGGGCGCCGAGACCAATCATTTTCTCGTAATCGCCGTCACTGTCCGTCTCTGTCCAGCTGCCGCCGTTTTGGCCGCTATCGGGCGTAAACGAGGCACCGACCTGGACGCCGTTGAATTTCGGCGAGAGGTAGATGATCTTCGTGGCGTCAGACGATGTGACCACTTGCCAGTCTGTCCGGCTGATCCATGCCGGGGGCGCCAAATGGAACACCGGGGCAATACCGCCCAAGCCGCCAAACGGACCCGACAAACCCTTATGGGCCTGGTAGGCGCCAACATGCCAACGGTTCGTGACGTCGTCCTGATCGCCAATTTCTAGGCGGCCAAAATCACCGCTCAGGAATGCCCACGCTTCGTCGCCGTCGGCGGTGACGTCTTGGTTAGCTTCGAGTTCGATATGCACGCCGTATTTGATGCCATTGTCGGCCGTATTCGACGCATCGACGTGCACTTCGGTCTCAGGAATCTTGAACCGGTACCCCCGACCATAACCAGCCTGGTTATCTTCATCGAGAACGCTGGCCTGGAACCAAAAAAGGCCGCTGAGCTTGACGGCCAGCTTATCACCCGACCCCACCGTTCCGGCGTACGCCGGCGCACTCAGCAAGGCAGCGCCAACCAAGGCGGTACTTGCTAGAAGAGCTTTTCTCATTTTAATCCAACCTCCATAAATCTTGGACTTGCGTCCGCGTTTGCCCCTCGTGGGGCACTTCGACTCCAAGTGCTCTGGCGTTAACGCGGACGCCAGACTTCTGCACCGAAGCCTTGCTTTGCATAAAACCCCGGAAATTAATTTAAATGCAATGCTTCCCGTGGCCTTTGTGTCACGATTCCAAAGGACTGTGACATAACTGCAACATGGTTTAGTTAACCTTATAATACACCGGCGAAGAACCGCTGGTTATCGCTCATTTGGCACCGAAATTTGGTGCTGCGCGAGCTCTTAGGCGGGGGCGATAGCTTTCATAGCCGCCAGTCTGGAGATTAATTTTTCCCGCACGTCATCGGTGAGTTGAGGGAATGCGGCAGCTAATTCCACAGCCGAAAAATTTCCACGCGTAATAACCCAGGAAATAGGGTCGGCAAGCTCTTCGGGAATGGGCACAGCGCCTTTCGCGCTTTGTAAAATGAATTTTCCATCGGTGTTGACGACCTCCAGGCTACTCACAATGACCCCGAAACGATCGTCGGCTTTTTGATTGAGCGCATCGGCCGGCAGGTTAAAGCCACCGCGGTAATATCGAAAAGCTTCCTGGTAGACCTCCATACGGTCAGCGATTATTTCGCCTTTGCCAATTTCCTGCAGGCGGTTGGCAAGCCCTGTGAGCCAGCGGCGGCGTCCATCGGCCCAACTTCGGGTAGCGGCGCGTTTGTGCGGAATAGAGGGTTCGACATCGCCTGCTCGAACAGCATAGTCAAGACGTCGATGCCGATGATATGGGTCAAACCAAAGGCCAGGTGGATTGCGCCGTCGCTGGAGGCCAGCGCGTCATGATATTGGCCACGGGGGATATACAGCAGGTCGCCCGGCCGCAGCGTCACCTCGGCGGCGACGGCACCACGGTGTTCGTCGTGATACTCCGGCCCCAATTCCTTATAGGCCTCGTTGGCAACGGGCCTGTCTAGTCGGCCCTCGAACATGCGCCATACCTTTTCGCCGGCGCAGTGCAGCGCAAATACGTCGTGGGTATCAAAATGGGTGTCGAACGTTTGTGCTGGTTTCACGAACAATAGAGATTGCTCTGGACCTTTCCGCCCAGTCGCCGCTCGAGCGCATCCGCGGCGGCGGCCGTGCCGGGCCATAGCGTATCGATGTCGTTGGCGACCAGGGAGGCGCCCTGCCGCAACCAGCGTTTTACTTTCTCGGCGTCGGGCTGCAAGCTCGGTTGATTGTTCCGGTCCACTGCTTCGCGGCAGTACTGTTCGGCCGGGATCATCTTGGTGTCGAGGCAAACACCGAGCGAGGCGGAGCTCCAAATCGACGTCATATTGAGCATGTTCGTGAAAATGTCCCACGATATCACATCGGCAAACTTGTCGGGCTCCGGTGCTGGAACGTACAGGAAATGCCGGTCGTGAAACGTTTGGAAAAATTCGGCTTCGGTGACCGGAGCGATTATTTCGGCGAAGCTGCTGATGCGATTTGCCATGACCCTATATAATACGTTACGCGGATAAGCGGAATTCAGGATTTTATTTAGGGGCTCTTGGGGCCACGGATTACCGGTGAAACCGACATGGCTAACGATGTTGTCAGTAATTTGGAGCGCGTCAATGAACGCATCGCGGCTGCTGCGGAAACGGTCGGCCACGATATTGGCGATATTACCCTGATTGCTGTAAGTAAAGGCCAGGTCGAAACGCGCCTTGACGATGCGCTAGCTGCGGGTCAGCGCGTATTTGGCGAAAACCGGGTGCAGGAAGCGCAAACCCATTGGACGGAGCGCCGGATTGGGCAGACCAGCCTGGAACTACATCTTATTGGTCCGCTGCAGACCAATAAGGTGCGTGACGCCGTCGAGTTATTCGATGTAATTCAGACGGTCGATCGGCCAAAATTGGCTGACCGCCTGGTCGCTGCATTCGACCGGGCCGGCCTAGAGCGGGATTGCTTCGTGCAAATCAACACGGGCGAAGAACCTCAGAAGGCGGGTATCTGGCCCGACGAAGCGGACGATTTCATCGCCTATTGCCTCTCTGCTGGGCTCCCGGTGGTCGGTTTGATGTGTATCCCGCCACTGAGCGAAACCCCGGCGCCACATTTTGCCTTGTTGCGGGCCATAGCCGAGCGCAATGGGATCTCCGGATTAAGTATGGGCATGTCTGCCGACTTCGAGACCGCGATAACGTTTGGTGCCACCCATGTGCGGGTTGGCACCGGCGTGTTCGGAACACGGCAGGTTGGTTACGGCTCCTGATCCTCAGGTGCCAGAACGCGCAACGCCATATCCAGCGCGAGACGGGGTAATAATCCAATCAGGGTCTTCCGGGCCAGGGCGATACAGCCAAGCGTGGGCGAAAAATCGGCGGTGGCGCAGTGAATAAAAATCGCACTTCCTAGGCCGGGCTTGGGTGGGCTGTCATTGTGGCCGATGACGACAATGACATCGTAGAGATTATCTTCGCGCCACATATTTTCGTGCGACGCCTCGAAGGGGAGCCGAACGAGCCGGTTATAATCGCCATGTGCGGGGTCGTCGCACCACCCGTCGTCACGGGTCAATGCGCGAACCGGCAATCCGCTCACTGGTAGCGGTAGCCGATCGGAACGATAAAACACCTGGCGTAAGATGAAAGTCCCAACCGGGGTCGCACCATCGCCTTCGCATTTTATTTCTTGAACGCCGCCGCGCCCCAGGGCGCACGGGTATTCGATGCCTTCGAATCGAAGAATACCACGGCTGCGCTCTGTCAGGTAAACGGTCAGCATAGCGCGCTGTGGTGCTCGGACATGGCTGTATTATAGCGGCCCGCCGCCTTAATGGTTACGTTTGCGCGCCAGGATCTGGTATTTATTGAGCGCGTCAATCATTGCATCGCTAACCCAAGGCTGTTCCCGTACTTTTTGGGCAGCTCTACCAAGTTGCGCAGCTTCCTGAACGGACTGCGCATCGGTGATTGCCGCCTTTAGGCGCTAAAGTAGGTGTCCGCCGCGGCTTTGTTTGGTTGCCAGATAGCGTTCGCTATGCCGGTTCGATGGAAACGCGTGGGGTACACGTTCGACGACTTCGACGCCGCCGTCTGTGAGCGCCGCGACCTTTCGCGGGTTATTGGTCAGCAGCCTTACCTTGGAAATTCCTAATTGTTTGAGAATTTCCGCTGCCGGTTGGTAAATTCTCTCATCGGGGTCGAAGCCCAACTGTTCATTGGCGTCAATGGTGTCAAAGCCCTGATCCTGAAGTTTGTAGGCTCTCAGCTTATTGACTAGACCGATCCCGCGGCCCTCTTGCGCCATATATAAAAGCACACCGCTACCCGCCTTATTTATTTCCGCGACGGCGCCGCGCAACTGGTCGCCGCAATCACAGCGCAGGCTCCCTAACAAATCTCCAGTAAAACACTCCGAGTGGATTCTAACCAGTGCCGGTGCAGCGGGATTAGGAGAACCGATGACAATAGCAAGATGCTCGCGGCCGCCGTCAGGCGGCCGAAAAGCGATGACATTGGAGTTTTCGGTCTCGGTCAGGGGGACAGAGGCCTCGCCGACGCGCTGTAACATTCGCGCTTCGGCGTCGCGATACTGATGGATACTTTCAAGTTCGACGATAAGTAGCGATTCGCTTTCCGCCCAAGAAGGCAAATAGCCCAATCTCTCGGACGGCACCGTGGCGACGACGGCGGCGGGCAACAATCTGGCTAATTTTGCTAGTTCGATCGCCCCGGTTTCAGCGGCTCCAGGATTGGATTCGGGATCTATGAAGGCGATCGATAACGCCGATGGATGTTGCACCGGTTGGGGGCCGGCGGGATCGGCCATCATGCGCACGGTCTCTGCCGTTATATCGCTGCTCAGGGTGATCCGCACCGCGCCCGTGGGGCCGTCGGTTAGACCCAAGATCGACGCGCGCCGTGCTGTCAGCAGGAGCGATGGCGTTCCTTTTGAGACTGCCGTCAAACGGGCCAACGCGTCTTTTGTTATGCCCTCGGCAGCTTGTAGCATTAATGCGTGATCACTGCCGGCGACCACAACAATAGCGCTACGGCGCAAATCGGCCATCGCGCGCTCGACCGATTGTAACGTCACCGGTAGCGGAATTGCGCACTGTGTACCCCGTGGGTCTGGTGTTTTCTCATTCATGCTAGTCGCCAATTACCTCCGGCTATCAGTCTGATAGCCTAATCCACAGGGGTATATATGCGGTTTATTGCAGAAGATCGACAGGGTCCCTAGTGCCCTTAGGCGAATTATTTAACCTGCGGAGAGCGGTGTGCTCGCTTTAACGTGATCACATTTAAGCCCCTTAAGAGGAGGCCTTAACCCCTTGTTCTGTGGAGCTAACAAAGCTATCTGATGTTGGCCACAATCGCGGGGAGGCACCGTCATGGCCAAAGCTGTTTGGAAAGACATTGTACTTGCCGAGAGCAATACGTTCGAAGTGGTTGCGGGAAATCTCTATTTCCCTGCCGAGGCCCTTTAGCGCGAACATTTTAAAGAGAGCGACCGCAAGTCGAACTGTCCGTGGACGGGGGGGCAGTTACTATACGGTCGTGGTTGATGGAGATGAGAAGCCCGACGCGGCACGGTACTATCCCGGCCCTAAAACGGCTGCTGAGAATATCCTCGGGTATATCGCGTTTTGGCACGGGGTTGAGGTTTCCAGATAAATGGTAAAACCAATAATAACGCACCGGAATGTACACTGATGACTACCGGAAAAAAGATTCTGCTGGTGGACAACGACGATGGGTTGCGCAATTCCCTGTCGGATCAGCTGCGCCTGCACGAAGAATTTTTAACCGCAGAGGCAACGACCGCCGAGGAAGCGCTGGAGACTGCCAAGAGTGAATATTTTGATGCCGTGATCCTCGACGTGGGATTGCCGGATATGGACGGCCGCGAGGTTTGCAGATTAATGCGGTGCAACGGCATTAAGTCGCCGATTATTATGCTGATTGGCCAGGACGCCGATGCGGATCAAATCCTGGGTCTCGATGTCGGTGCCAACGACTATGTGACCAAACCATTTCGCCTGAATGTATTGTTGGCACGTCTGCGCGCGCAGCTACGCCAGCACGAGCAAAGTGAGGATGCAATCTTTACGATTGGACCCTACACCTTTCAGCCGGTCCACAAGCTGCTGGTCGACGCCGACGAACAAAAGGTGCGGCTGACCGAAAAAGAAACGGCGATCCTTAAATATCTCTATAGCGTCGGCGATAAAGTTGTGAGCCACGATACATTATTGGGCGAGGTTTGGGGTTACAACGCTGGCGTCACCACCCACACGCTCGAAACCCACGTCTATCGGTTACGGCAAAAAATCGAAGCTGATCCTTCGAACACCACAATCCTTGTGACTGAGCCGGGTGGATACCGTCTGATCCCCTAGGTTTTTTGCTTGTGGAGCCTTAACCGTCTCGCTTTACTAGCAAGTCCAAATAGAACGCCACAGCGGCGCAGCACGTCGTGATCGTGCCGAACGTGTAGGCTACAGCTAGCCAGTCGTCGGTGAGCCTGAATACGGCGACCGCGATCAATGGGCCGGCTAGTATCCCCAAATAACGGCCGGTGAGGACGACCGCAAACGCGTGGGTGTCAGCCCGATGTCCGCCTAACAGCACAGAGGGGAGCGCCCACAGGCAGGTCGGGGTTATGCCGGCGGCGATACCCCAGGCGATCAAGCTTATTGTACCGATCACGATGCTGTCGGCGACGGGAACGAGTAACCACGACGCGGCTTGCAATAATAGCGCGGTTAGCAGAAGCGGAATTGCGCCGACACCGGCGCGCAAAACCAGACCTGTCGCCAGGGCAAATACCAGCAGCACGACAACCGGTATCTGGTTGATCAAAACGGCGTTTTCGGTGGTTAGACCGCGTACATCGACCAGATAGACGGGGAGCCAGGTGAAGTAGGCCATAAACTGGGCTTGCCAGAGGAAAAATAGAACGGCAGCAAATAGCAATGCGCGTCGTTCGGCCCGCGTCGTATCATTGGCTTTGGCGGTGCCATTTGATTGGTCCGAACGGCCCCCCAAATCGACGCGGCCGCGTCGGATGATGGCTAAGGTCCATGCAGCGATGGCTAAGGTGGCGATTATGCCGGCCCACCAAACCGGTTGCCATTGGCCGGTGGCAACCGCCGGTTGGGCGATCAAGTTCGCCGATACCTGGCCGACGGGAATCCAGGTTGCCTGGAAGGCGATTATCACCGGTAGGTGCCGCGGCCCGGCGTTCATATTGGCGAACGCTGGCATGCACACGGCAAGGACGGCAGCCCCCAATCCTTCGATGGCTCGAGAGATCAGCATCAGGGCGCCGCTTTCCGGCACCGCCAATCCCAGCAGGCTGCCGACTATCATCAGGAAGAATGCCCCGGCCAGGTAACGCCCCGCGCCATGGCTGCGGATGGCCTGGCCCACCCGGACACTGACCACCATACCGGCCACGGCGAAGATCGACATGAAGCCGCCAGCGATAAACTTATCGTAACTGTAGTCGTCCAGGAGTACCGGCAAGACCGGCGGCACCTTGAATTGAAAGTACGCCGCGACGAAGCCCAGCACAACACCATAGCTGACGCCGGTCCAATTGGTGGCTGATGTCTGGGTGCCGGGTAAAGACATGTAAACCGATAAAGCCGAGAATTAGTGGATAAATACCCGATAGAAGCTTGGGTTACGAGTATATCAGACCGTTATTTTTTCTTTGTTAGACGACGGGGCACACTGATCATGCCAAATCCGTTGTTTGGGCCCATCGTAGTAGCACAATCGCCTGGGAACCGACCGTACGACAGGAGAATATTGCGACATGACCGTAGACGATGATTTCTCTAGTTCGCTTTTGGGAGGTTTGCGGCTCGATACAGTGTTCCGACCCAAGCACGGCGCGCTACGGCGGTAATACGTTTAGTGTCGAGATGCGTTGTGGCGGCAGCTCGACTATTTTCGATGCCGGTACCGGCATTCGTGAACTTGGCAATTCGATGAAGGAGAACGGGCCGTTCGACACCGATATTCTTTTCAGCCACACCCATTTTGGTCATATCATTGGGATGCCCTTTTTTTTGCTGTTGTACTGTGCCGATAACAACGTTCGATTGTAGGTCGGCCACCTTTTACCCGAACATTGTCCGGAAGACGTTTTGTGCGAGATATTTGTGACGTCCTTGTTTTCCATCCCAATGGATATCATGGCCGCCTTTGTCAGACGGTGTCGCGACGGAGCGCTATTTCGTTTATTGGGTCGGTGGCTAACGTCGGCCCCTAAAAGTCGATATCGACGACGACGGGAGCGTGATCGGACGGCTTAGCCCAGTCGCGCGCATCGGTGAAAACGCTTGCCGCTGTGAGGTTGTTCGTTAGCGCTGGCGTGACCCAGACATGGTCGAGGCGGCGGCCGCGGTTGGACGCGCGCCAATCGCGGGCGCGGTAGCTCCACCAACTATAAAGTTTTTTGCTGTTGGGAACGAAGTGGCGTACTGCGTCAACCCAGTCGTGTGAAGCTTGGACTTGCGCCAGCCGGCTGACTTCCATCGGAGTGTGGCTAACCACGTTGAGCAGCTGCTTGTGGGACCAGACATCGTGTTCGAGTGGGGCGATGTTGAGGTCTCCCACCATAATGCGCTTCGCCTGCGGCTGTGATTGCTCACCCCACCACGCCGTCATCTCGTCGAGAAATTGTAGCTTGTGGGTAAACTTGCCGTTGGCGTCCGTATCTGGTTTGTCACCGCCCGATGGCACATAAAAATTGTGCAGTTCCACACCGCCGTCAAAAGTGACGCTAGCATGACGGGCATCGGTGCGGCCACACCAGTCGCGCCCGCCCGTTTTCGTAAACGGAATCTTCGACAGAATGGCGACACCGTTATAAGCTTTCATGCCACACACATGACGGTGGGGGTACAGGTCGGCCAAATCGTCGTGGGGAAATAGCTCATCGACGACTTTGGTTTCCTGCAAGCACAACACGTTTGGCGCTATCTCGCTGGTGAGTTGCCGCACCAGCGGCGTGCGCAGGCGCACCGAGTTGATATTCCAGGTGACAACGCGCATCGCGTACGTTCGCTAATGGACCGTGATTTTCAGATCGCTCAGCCCGTTGATATGGCCGTGCATTTTATCGCCGGGCACCACCGGTCCGACACCATCGGGCGTGCCGGTGTAGATGAGGTCGCCGGGTGCCAGCTCGACCAAGCCGGACAGGTTGGCGATAGTCTCCTGCAAATTCCAGATCATCAATTCGAGATCGGAATCTTGCTGCGTTTTGCCATTTACCTTGAGCCAGATATTCCCCTTGGGAAAATGACCGACCTTATTGACCGGGTGAATGTCACCGCACGGCGCCGATTGATCGAATCCTTTACCCATGTCCCAGGGGCGGCCCTTTTCGCGCAGCGCGATCTGCACATCGCGGCGCGTCATATCGAAGCCGACAGCATAACCATACACGTGATCGAGCGCCGTCTCTTCGGGTATGTCGCGCCCGCCCTTACCGATCGCTGCCACCAACTCGCACTCGTAGTGCAGGTTCGAGGTCAACGGCGGATAGTCAATCGTCGCTCCGTTGGGCATGATCGCGTCGGCGGGCTTGGCGAAGTAGAAGGGCGGGTCACGCTCGTCGCCGCCCATCTCGCGGATATGGGCTGCGTAATTGCGGCCAACGCAGTAAATGCGCCGGACGGGGAACCGCTTCGCCTGGCCGCTTACGGCAACCGATATGGCTTCCGGCGGTGTAATGACATACTCCATCTCTGTTCTCCCCTGTCGCCGCCTTCAGAGGTAGCGTTAGACAACGCCCTCGCGGTGCGCGCGCGTTGTCACCCGGCGCTTGGCCGCCTTGCCGAATTCCTTGTAGAGCGCATGATTAAAGGCGTGATCCAGCACCCGAAATTCTGCGTGCCATTGAACGCCGACCACGAAGTCGGCGGCGCCAGGCATTGAAATGCCTTCGATGACGTCGTCTTCGCTGAGTGCCTCGACCACGAATCCGTCTGCCAGCCGGTCGACAGCCTGACCGTGCAGCGAATTCACAACAATTTTGTCTGCGTCGACACTCGCCGCCTGAGCGATTTTGGAGAAATAGCCGTCAGGGGTTAAGTACACCGGATGACGCGATGCGAACCGGTCTTCCATCACGTCAGTCTGTGGCATGCGGTGGTCGCGTTTGCCTTCAACTTCCCAAAGATAGGGGTGCAGGGAGCCGCCGAAGGCGACGTTGATTTCTTGGATACCCCGGCATATGCCGAATAGCGGCACGCCGCGGGCTACGGCTGCCCGCACGATCGGCAGGGTCGTCGAATCGCGGACCGGATCGCGGTAGGTTTCCGGCCGGAAGGGCTCGCCGTCGTAATGGTGCGGTTCGATATTACTGCGCCCGCCGGTTAAAATTATGCCGTCGAGGCGCTCGACCAACTCAGCCGGCGCGTAAGAGCCGCTGGTCTCTACATCGCCCAGGGATGGCAGGATGACCGGCATACCGCCGAATCCCTCGACTACGCTAAAGACGTACTTGTGGCCAGTGGACTGAATGTCGAAGCCATTAAAGTCCTTGAGCTCCCCCGAGACCCCAATTAGGGGGCAGGGTGCGGATATGCGGTCTATGCGGTTCATCGTCGGTTTCTCGCGGGCCGCTTGGTAGCACGAGATGGGCGGGCGCGGAAGGCTATTGGACGCTTTCGTCTGGATTTTCGAGCGCCGGATCGATCAACGAAAACAGATCTTCGTCGACCTCGACGCCAAACTTTGGTTCCAGCAGGGCGACGTCGACCTTGTTACCTTGGGCGTCTGTGACCTGCCATTTGACCAGCCGTAGCGGGGCGTCCTCGAATGCTAGGGTCACCGATCCGGCGTCCGCGGCCTCGGTCTCGATAATGGTCAGGCGAAGTGAGGCCGCGCCGCGCTCGAAGCCGGTGATGGTGACATCGCCCGAAAGCTCTATTTTCTCTGCCAGCAGGAATGACGCCGGCGTTTCACTAACCGGTAGATAGCTGGTTTGAATCAGGTCGCGGTCGTGATACATGAGCAAAAATCCACTGGCGACCACCAGCAGCGGTACCGGCGGTTCATATTCGATGCGCATATCACCCGGCCGCGATAATACGATACGTCCTTTGGCGATCCCCTGTGTGGAGAACTGCACGAAACGACTATCGAGGGTGGTGAGTTCGTTTAAATAACGCTCGATGCGTGCGAGATCCGCCAGCGCGGCTCCGTCCAGAATGGGTGCTGGTTGGGCACTTGTCTGCACGGTGCCGGCGAACAGAATAGCCGTTGCTAGCAGACTTAAAGCGCTTTGGTGGACGGCGGTGTGGATCGTTTTCATCTAGCTAAAACAGGGCGCGGCACCGCCGCTTTCGAGGGATATCACCAAATAATTATGTGTCGAGCCAGCCAATTCGATTAGGTATCGCCGTGACCGGCTACCAAAACCTCCCGGCGTCCGACATGGTTGGCGGTGCTGATGACTCCTTCTTTTTCCATCTGCTCGATAATGCGCGCCGCCCGGTTGTAGCCTATTTGCAAGTGTCGCTGGACGAAGCTGGTCGACGCCTTTTGCTCACGCGCTACCAAGGCCACGGCCTGGTCGTATAATGTGTCGCCACTATCCTCTCCGTAGCCCGGTTCGAAGCCCGGAATGCCCTGGGCCACAGCCTCGTCCTCGGTCACGTCGTCGATATAGTCAGGCTCGCCCTGGGCCTTGAGAAAGGCAACTAGGGTCTCGACCTCGGTATCGGAAACGAACGGCCCGTGCACCCGGGTAATCCGGCCGCCTCCGGCCATGTAAAGCATGTCGCCCTGGCCCAGCAGCTGCTCGGCGCCCTGTTCGCCAAGGATGGTGCGGCTGTCGATCTTGGTGGTGACTT
>CAZHBA010000097.1:0-31194 GCA_964530225.1 uncultured Rhodospirillaceae bacterium
GGCATGACGGTCGACGAGCGCATCTCCGCCGCCGTCGTGGCATCGCCCGAAGTTACCTCGCTTAACATGGGCTCGATGAATTTCGGTATCTTCGGCGCGGTCGACCGCTACGACGAATGGAAGTACGACTGGGAAAAGCCCTATCTTGCCCAGACCGACGACTTCATCTTCACCAACACCTTCAAGCAGATCGATTACATCATCTCGAAGCTGCATGACGAACATCATGTCAAGTTCGAGCACGAGTGCTACGACGTCGGCCACCTGTACAACACCCATTACTTTTTCCGTACCGGCCGGCTGCGCAAACCAATCTTCCTGCAGTTCATCTTCGGCATTATGGGTGGCATCGGCGCCGAGCTCGATCATCTGATGCATATGAAGGCAACAGCCGACCGCCTGTTCGGCGACGATTACGTGTTCTCCGTGCTAGCCGCCGGACGTCACCAGATGAACTTCACCACACAGGCCGCCATGATGGGTGGCAGCGTACGTGTCGGCATGGAAGATTCGCTCTACATTTCGAAAGGCACGCTGGCGGAATCGAATGCGCAGCAAGTGGCGAAGATCCGCCGCATCTGCGAGGATTTGTCGCTGGAAATCGCCACGCCGACCGAGGCGCGCGAGATCCTTGAGCTCAAGGGCGGAGACAAGGTCAAGTTTTAGCTTGACCCCCTCTCTCCCTTCATACAGGACGGAAGACGATGGCCGAAGCCGTAATCGTCGCGACCGCGCGTACGCCCATCGGTAAGGCGTACCGTGGCGCGTTCAACAACACACACGGCGTGGACCTGATGGGCCACACCATCGAACACGCGGTCGACCGCGCGCAAGTCGACCCGGGCGAGATCGAAGACATTTTGGTCGGCTGCGGTTTTCCGCAAGGCCAGACCGGCAT
This sequence comes from uncultured Rhodospirillaceae bacterium, assembly GCA_964530225.1. Classification (GTDB taxonomy): domain Bacteria; phylum Pseudomonadota; class Alphaproteobacteria; order UBA6615; family UBA6615; genus CAZHBA01. The sequence goes on from CAZHBA010000097.1 coordinate 899, forward strand.
GAACGTAGCGCGGGTCAGCGCCATGCGCGCCGGCCTGCCGGTGAGCGCCAGTGCGGCCACCGTCAACCGTTTCTGCTCGTCCGGCCTACAGACCATCGCCATGATTTCGCAGCGCATCATGATTAGCGAGATCGATGTTGGCATCGGCGGCGGCGTCGAGGTCATCAGCCAGTTGCCGCCCGACCACCAGGTCGAACCTGACGCCCAGGACCCATGGCTTCGCAAGCACCGGCCCGACATCTACATGAACATGCTCGACACGGCGGAGACTGTGGCGCGGCGCTACAAGGTCAGCCGCGAGACTCAGGACGAATACGCGCTGTCGAGCCAGATGCGCACCGCCGCCGCGCAGCAGGCTGGCAAGTTCGAAGACGAGATCGTGCCCCTGCCCTCTATCCAACTAATCAAGGATCGCGAGACCGGTGAGATCAGCAAAAAAGCGCTGACCCTGGACAAGGATGAGGGCAACCGGCCCAGTACCAACGAAGAAGGGTTGGCTGCGCTGGACCCAGTGCTCGAGGGCGGTTTCATCACGCCCGGCAACGCCAGTCAGCTTTCCGACGGTGCATCAGCCGCAGTGGTCATGAGCGCCGAACTGGCCGAACAGCGCGGGCTGGAGCCGCTGGGCTATTTCCGCGGCTTCGCCATCGCCGGCTGCGAACCCGATGAGATGGGTATCGGCCCGGTTCTCGCCGTACCCAAGCTGCTCGGCAAGGCCGGTCTCACCGTCGACGACATTGATTTGTGGGAACTCAACGAGGCCTTCGCCGCGCAGACCGTCTACTGCCGCGACACGCTGGGCATCGATCCGGACAAATTCAATGTCGATGGCGGCGCCATATCGGTTGGCCACCCCTACGGTATGAGCGGCGCGCGCCTGACCGGGCACCTGCTCATCGAAGGCAAGCGGCGCGGCGCCAAATACGGTGTGGTCACCATGTGCGTCGGAGGCGGCATGGGCGCGGCAGGCCTGTTCGAAATCATCTGATAAGAAAAAATAATATCGCCGGGAGGAAAGAGAAAATGGTTGATAACCCGATCGACGGTTTCACCGTCAGCAAGGAAGATTTCAAATTTATCGGCGAGGACCTGCAACGGCCCGAATGTATTTTGGCCGAAAAAAACGGCGACCTGTGGACTGCCGATGCGCGTGGCGGCGTGGTTAAGCTCAGCCCCGACGGTAGCCAGGAGATCATCACCCAGTCGCACATCGCCGATTCCTTTGGTGATTCCACAGACGATGCCAACAAGTTCGTCGACGGCACCCTGCCCAATGGCCTCGCCTTTGCCGACAATGGCGATATCCTGATTTCCAACTTCGGCACCGACTGCCTGGAGCGCATGACCCGCACCGGTGCGACCACGGTGATGTTCGACACCGTCGACGGTGATCCCATCGGCAAGGTTAATTTCGTCTGCCGCGACAGCAAGAACCGCGTCTGGATCACCATCTCGACCATGGTGCACGATTGGCCAAGCGCCATCCGCAAGGACTTGGTGGACGGCCGCGTACTACTCTACGAAGAAGGCAAGGGCGTGCGCATCGTCGCCGACGACGTGCATTTCTCCAACGAGTGTAAACTCGACGCCAATGAGGAATATCTCTACGTCGTGCAGACCTGCGGTCGTAACATCGCGCGCTACAGGATCGCCGACGACGGCAGCCTAGGCACCAAGGAAATCTACGGTCCCAGCGACCATGGACGCTTCATCGACGGCTGCGCCTTCGACGCCTACGGCAATCTGTGGGGCACCCACGTGATGAACGACGGTATCTTCGCCATCAAACCCGATGGCGATTTGCAGATCATCTTCGACGATTCCTCACCGGAAGAGGTCAAGAAAATCGACAACGCCTTCCAGGCTGGCACCGTCAACGCCGATCTGTTGTTGTCGTGCGGCGGCACCATCGCCACCTGGTGCGCATCGATCACCTTCGGCGGCGCCGGCCTGAAAACGGTCTATGTCGGCAGCCTGCGGGCAACTAATCTACCCTACTTCACCTCGCCAGTCGCCGGCCTGCCCATGGTACACTGGGACGAAAGTTATTAGATAACAATTAACTAGATGGTTTATGTGTGGTGACGTGGGCAGTTGTGCTCGGATTTGCACCCGCTGACGACCCGTAGCAACAAAACGGGTTGGCAATAACAACCCCCTAATTTGGCAATCGCACATGTCCGTTATTGGGGGTAAACCGGTCGTAACCGGCGGATGGCGCTGACGTCCACTTTTAGCCAAAAGCAGCCGTTTAGTAAAAGCTAATATAGAGATAGCTATTGCCCTTCGAATGTTAACACGTTGCATGTCTTGGATAAACGAAACCGGTTTTTGGGGAGGAACACATGAACGGCCGACTGGCTGGCAAATCGATCGTGGTGACCGGAGGCGAGAGCGGTATCGGTCGCGCCATCGTCCTGCGCTGCCTCGGGGATGGGGCTTCGGCCACGATTGCCGGCATCAACCATGAAGATATCGACCAAACGTTCGCCGATGCAAAAGCGGCGGGCGCCGGCGATCGCGTACAAGCCGTCGTGACCGACGTCACGAAGGCCGATCAGGTGCAGAACGCCATTGATAGCACGATCTCCAAGTTCGGCCGGCTCGACGCGGCGATCGCCAATGCCGGTGCCTTCAACGCCGCTACGCCGTTCGGTGAGTGGGACATGGAGGACTGGGAGCGCGTTGTCGCGGTCAACCTGACCGGCGTGTTCTACGTATTGCACGCCGCGGCCAAGGTGCTAGTCACGCAGGGCGAGGGCGGCAACCTGCTCGCAACCGGCTCGTCGACTGGTATCCGGCCGATGCCCGGACGTATCCCCTACGTTGCGAGCAAGGGCGGTGTGCATCAGATGCTGCGCGGACTCGCTGTCGAGTTGGCGCCATACAAGATCAAAGTCAATACCATCGTTCCCGGCATGGCGGAGACGAAGCCGGTGACCAGTCAGCAGGGTTATGTCGAGGCCGGCCTCAAGACGGTGCCGATGAACGAGATTGTCCAACCGGATGAGCTGGCCGCTTTCGTCGCCTTTTCGCTGAGCGACGAGGTGCCGCACATGACCGGCACCTTACTCAAGGTCGATGCCGGCCGTACCTCGGCCTGACGGGAGGGAATGAGAGATGGGTTATTACGATCTTTCGGGAAAAGTCGTTCTTGTCACCGGCGCCGAGACGGGTATTGGGCGGGCGATCGCGTTGCGTGTGGCAAGCGATGGCGCCAGCGTCACCGCCGCCGGCATCAACACGGACGGTCTCGCCAAGACCATGGAACTGGCGCGTGAAGCGGGCGCCAACGAGCGCTTCCAGACGATGGCCGTCGATATACGTGAGACCGATCAGGTGCAGGGGATGGTCGACGACACGGTCTCCAAGCTAGGCCGGCTCGACGCGGTGATCGCCAATGCCGGCGTTATGATCGAGCGCCGGCCCTTTATCGAATCGACGCACGAAGAGTGGCACCACGTGCTATCGGTCAATCTGCACGGCACGTTTCGTACATTGCAGGCGGCGACGCGGGTTCTGAAAAAGCAGGGCCAAGGTGGCGATCTATTCGTCACCACCTCGTCAAATGCGGTGCGCCCGGGCCCCCAGGCGTCCTCCTATGTCGCTTCGAAAGGCGCGATCCATCAGATGGTACGGGCACTCGCCATTGAGCTGGCCCCGGAGATGATCCGTGTCAACGCGATCGTCCCGGGTCTTACGCTGACGCCGGGCACGATCAACCGGCCCGGTCATATCGACCGCGGCCTGAAGGGCGTGCCAATGGGCGAGATCACCATGCCCGAGGAGATCGCGGCAGTCACAGCCTTCGCGCTGAGCGGCGAGGCGCCGCACATGACCGGCACAGATCTGAAAGTCGACGGCGGCCGCACGTCGGCCTGACAACATGCGGACAACGGTCGGCCCCAACCAGGGAAATACAGTCATGCAAGTCAAAGCGATTCCTATCGACAAGCCCGGTTCGCCATCGGTGATAAAATGGACGGCCGTCGATGCGCCGAAGCCGAGCAAGAGCGTCCGCTTTCGGGGTAACAACAGACGTTATTGATGGTAGGTATTGACAGTGGCTTACAGCCGTGAGCGGAAATCAACCAGCTACCGCCGCATGGAAAAGAGGGGAGCCCTCAAACCGGGATTTCGGCTAACTTTCACCAAGGCTTAAATACGAGTAGCCTCCGGTTCTCAATGTGGTATCGATCGCGATCCGTTCGAAATCGATCATTCGGCTGCTACGTTCGAAAGCGCTCTCCGACGGTAGACGAACACCTCATCCTCCAGGTCGATCGCGGGGAACTCTTCCTTCTCGCGCCAATAGTCCTGCGTGTGTTGCCATTCCCGCTTGTCGCCGCGCCTAGGTAGGATCAGCAGAGCGCGCTTCAGGTAGTTGGGGTTAAAGTTGTCCTCATCCATCCAGTCGAACAGCGACATATCCTTGTCCTGCTCTCGCAACGCCGGCTCGACGCTCTTGGCGCCGGTCGCCTTCATGTGGTTAAGCAGGCGGCAGACGAATCCAGCGATCAACTCGCTGCGTGGGGTCCAGCTTGCCCGGAAGTAACCGAATACCCAAGCGAGGTTCGGCACACCGGTGAACATCATACCGCGATAGGTGACCGTCTCGTGGAAATCGAGCGGCTTGCCGTTAATGGTAAACGCGATATCCCCCATGATGTTCATATTGAAGCCGGTAGCGGTGACAATGATATCGGCTTCCAACTCGTCGCCCGATTGCAGGAGGATACCTTTCTCGGTGAACTGCTCGATGTCATCTGTGACGACCGATGCTTTCCCAGAGGCGATTCCATTGAAGAGATCTCCATCGGGGACAAAAGCGATGCGTTGGCGCCATGGGAGGTAGGAGGGTGTGAAGTGCTTGTCGATGTCATAATTGGGCCCGAGCAGTTCGCGCACCTGACTCAACAGCTCCTTCTTCGCTAACTTCGGTTTTTCGAAGCACTTGTCGGTGAAGGCGGCCAGATCGAACAGGATTTTGCGCCGTGTGATTTCGTGGATCCACGCCTCGTCAACCTGGAGCTCGCGCAAAGTATCGGCAATGTCGACAGCGTTACGCCCGCAGCGGAAATAGGTTGGCGATCGCTGCAGCATGGTCACATGGGCCGCAGTCTCTGCCATTGCCGGAATTATTGTTGCCGCAGTCGCGCCGGAGCCTATAACGAGGATGTTCTTGCCGACATAGTCCAAATCCTCCGGCCAATTCTCGGGGTGCGCAATCACACCCTTGAAGTTGGCCATGTCCGGCCAATCGGGCGTGTAACCCTCGTTATGACGGTAGTAGCCTTGGCACATCCATAGGAAGTTACAGGTAACGCGAACCGTCTTGCCCGTCTCCAAACACACGGCCTCAATGGTCCAGAGGTTATCCTCATAGGACCAGTCAGCTTTCAGAATCTTGTGGCCGTAACGGACGTACTGCTCTAGGCCGTTCTCTTCGATCACCTCGCCCATATAGGAGCGGATTTCCTCCGCCGTCGCAATCGGTGGGCCAACCCAGGGCTTGAAGCTGTATCCGAAGGTATAGAGATCGCTATCCGAGCGGATACCTGGGAAGCGGTGGGTCCACCACGTACCTCCAAAGCTCTCTTCCGCCTCCAGAATAACGAAGCGGAGGTCTGGACACTGCTGGCGAAGGTAATAGGCAGCGCAGACCCCCGAAATCCCCGCACCAACGATCAGAACATCGTAATGCCCGGCTGTGGTCTTACGAGCTTGTTGCCGCGTATTCCCTGTCATTTATTTATCTTCCCAATGTTGCACGCTCCCTCGATCTGGCGTGAACCAACACTTGAATATGGAATTCTATTTTGGCGGTTTGACCATACCTCTCATAGTTCTTCGATAAAATCAGAAAGCCATGGTTCTCTTAAGCAAAGTCTGACAGAAGAGGCTGGGAATTGGAACTCATTGCGCCGTCCTCGGCCCAAGCCCCGTTCTCAGCAACCGTCCCCGCCGATCTCAGCCGCCCGACCTGCCGTCGATCAATGCCAGCCATCGCAACAAGCGCCCGGGGCCCGAGCCACGGTGCGTGGACCGCCATGCGTCCTGTACTGCGTCCTTCCCCGCAGCGGGTGGTTTGGCAGAGGCCGCCGGGCCAGGTTCTTGCGCCACATAGCTAGCGGGGTTCCGGAACCTTATTTTGAGGCCTCGCACCTACCCGGGTCTCTACAGAAGTTCCGTCAGGTATCATTAAGCAACATTCAAACGCGGCAATATCATAAAACCAAAAAGACGGTCCACTCGAAAGAGTGCTCTATTCTATTGATATTTAACGGTTTATTGTAGTTACGGGAGAAAGATTTGGAGCCTCGACCTTCAGGCTCAGGATGAGGATGTCCGCTAAGTCCGCACCGTTACCTCTTGGCCGCTGTCGGCGGAGCGCACGATAGCTTCGAGGATTTCCACATTGTGCAGCTTCTGGTCGCGCGTGAAGCGGTACTCGCCGCGGCCCTCGACAGCGTCGGCCCATTGCTCGAGATTGGCCTTCACCACGTTAGTCGACGCAAAGGTCTGGGTGGTTAATTCCTCGTCGAGCCAGCGCGTCGTCAGGGTTGCCGGTTCGGGTACGTCGACGTTCGAGTTTTCGCGCGCCTCGCCCCAACCCTTGTCGCCAAACACGTTGATGCGGCTGTAGAACGGCGTTGTCGCGATATTGCACATGAAGCCGGTGGCACCGCTCTCGAAGGAGAACTGCACCGCCACCACGTCGTCGGCGGGAAACAGGCTCGAGCGGTGGGCGCTCTGGGCGCGCAACTTGGCGACCGGTCCGGCCAGCGACTGGAAGTAATCGGTGATGTGCACTCCCAGCGCGGTCAACGTTCCCGCCGGTGCCTGCTTGGGATCCCTGCGCCAACCCGACACAATATTTTTGGTGAAATTATTGTGCGACCAGTTGCATTCGATATGGATCAGCGTGCCAAAATCGCCAACGTCCAGGTGGGTTTTCATTGCCTCCAGGGCAGGCTCGAAACGCCGCTCGTGGCCGATGCCAACGTGGATAATCTTCTCGTCGCAGACCGCCAGCATACGTTCCGCTGCGCAGGCGTTGAGCGCAAACGGCTTCTCGCAGAAGATTTGCTTGCCGGCCGCCGCTGCCGCCAACACCTGCTCCTCGTGTAGCAGATGGGGTGTCACCAGGATTACCGCGTCGACCGCGGGATCAACCAACGCGTCATCGTAGGAATTGCTGAGCGGCAGGTCGTGCGCCGCGGCAAAATCGGCTACCGCGTTGTGGTCCACATCGACAGCGCTCGTCACATTTATTTTATCGCTGTCAGCGAGGCAGGTGACGATCTGCTTGCCCCACCATCCGAGGCCGATAATGGCTGCGTTCAACATAATCTTCTCCAAACTTTTTTATTGTTAGCGCGATTGAAACAGGGAACCGCTACGAACGCCAGCGTCACGACCATCTACCAAGCCCCTCATCCTGAGCCTGTCGAAGGATGAGAGCTGCTTCCTCCCGGTGGCACTCTATCACCTGCCAACAAGCGCATAAAGCGGAGCTACCCGTTTCGACCTATACGATACAGTTAAATAACCCCATCCTTCGAGACGCGATCCTCGACTACTCGTCACGATGGGAGTTTCTGTAGAGCCGCTAAGAAAATCCTCATGCTGAGGAGGCGCGCAGCGCCGTCGCGAAGAATGAGGATTAGACTATCGTTACACCACGATCTTATCGGGCAGGTTTTTGGGATGCTCCGGCATATAGGTAACGCCGCTGGCGTTGACGCCGAGGTCGATCATCAGCTTGGCCAGCGCGATCGAGGCCGAGTAGCCTTCCAGCACCGGCACTTCCCAGCCGCGCTGGGCGAGCTCTCGTTCGATGAACGGTTTGAGCCAGAAAACGCCCGAGCAGCCTAGAGTGATCACTTCGGCACCGTCTTCCTTGATCGCCAATTCGGCCTGGTTGATGGCGTTGTCGACCGCCAGCGATTTTTCGCCGGCCAGCGCCTTCGCCCGTTCCTCGCGCAATTGCGGACCATCCTCAGCACCCGGCCGTGGCAGGGACATGCCGATGTTGCGGATTGAGGCGCAACGGCCCTGCAACTGATGTTGATAGATCAGGTCGCGGTAATAGACGTTGTGGACGCCAGAAATGTCGATGACCGTGTACTTGTTGCCCAGCATAGTTGCCAGATACAACTGCGAATGGGCGTTGGCGGTGCAGACGATGTCATAGGTGCGGCACATCTCGCGCGCCTCCAGAAATCCCGGCTCACCACCGCCGAGCAGCACGATGCCGTTATATTTGCCGGACTCGCAGGCCTCGCGGATGTTTGGTAGACGCGCGTTGGCGGCATAGGCAAACTCCTCGCGCGTTTCGACCGGCCAGTCGCCATAGCTCGCCAGGGCGCCGGGGTGCAGATCCCACGCTACTCCATCGAGATACGGCAGGATCATGTCGGCGTTCATCAGCCGCTCTTTCTTCGGTAAATCGATCGGCAGGCTCAACGTCTGAGCCGTATAGACCGCATCGGTTGGCAGGCGGAACGGCGGAATCAGCAGGAAACGGTATTTCGCACTGGCAAAATCGATAACGGTTTCGTCGCGCTGTTCGGGTAGGGGTTCGACGGCGCTCATTTTCGTCCTCCCAAAAGCCTAAAGCAGTACGGGTAGCCATACTACAGGGCCGCCCGTTACTTGTCAGGAGGACATCAAGCCGCAGGTCAGTCCTTGAACGCGCCCGCAAAGTCGTGGGCGAAATCCTCGAGCGTCCGCGCCGCATGGCCGCTGATCTTCTCGATATTGTCGTTGGTATTGGCCAGTACGCCCGAGCCGAGAAGGCCCATCAAGGCCGACTGATGGTCGATCATCCAGTCGGGCATACCGCGCTCTTTCATGGCGCCAACCGCGCCTTCCAGCGGCACCTCGACGAACGCGACCTCCCGGCCCAGCTCAGACGACAGAACAGTAGCGACATCGCCGGGCGTGCGGTTGGCGCTGGCGAGGAAGTAGGTTTGGCCGTTATGCCCGTCGCCGGTGAGCACCTCGGCCGCCACGTCACCGGTATCGCGCACATCGATCATGCCGGCCTCGACGTCCACTGGCACCGGCATCATAATCTTACTCTGCTCTTTGACCATGCCGGCCATATTGAGAAAATTCTGCATAAAGAGACCGGGCCGCAATATGGTCCAGTCGACGCCGCTGGCCTTCAGCGCCTCTTCAACATGGTAGTGGGCCTGGCCAATCTTACTCGGGCAATCGGGCCGCGCCACCGCATCGCCGCCCGACACCTTGACCACATACGTAACGCCGGCGCGCTTGGCAGCCTCGATGGCGCCGATCTGCTGTTCCTGCATCGCCGGGCTGTGGCCGGTCAACAGGAATAACTTGTCGCAGCCGGCGAGCCCCGCCTCGATGGTCGCCGCGTCGGCGGTATCCGCCTGCACTAGTTCCACATCGCTACCTAGGGTTTCGGCCGCCGACGCGGGATCGCGCACCAAACAGCGGAATTCCGCGCCTTTCTTCTGTAACGCTGCCACCATCGCCCGGCCGGTGTTGCCGGTTCCACCAATCACGCCAATCATGGCTACTCCTCCTTAGAATCCGATTATTCGTTTAACGGTTAGTTACACCTACATAAACCGATACAGCCACCAGTCCACACGAATAATTGTTTTTCCGCAACGGCCTTGTTGAGTCAGCCCGCTTAATTAGTCACCCACCCAGCTTGTCTTTCAAAATCTGATTGACCATCTGTGGATTGGCTTGACCCTGCGTCGCCTTCATCACCTGGCCGGTGAACCAGCCGGTAACCTTGGTGTTGCCGCTGCGGTATTGGTCGGCCTGTTCCGGATTATCGGCGATAAGCTGCTCGACCACCGCTTCGATAGCTCTGGTGTCTGTGATCTGCTTGAGGCCCTTTTCCTCGACGATCGTGGCGGCGTCCTTGCCGCTGTCGAACATCTCGGCGAACACGTCCTTGGCAATCCTGCCGGAGATGGTGTCGTCGGCGATCAGGTCGATTAGCCCACCGAGTTGGCCGGCGGCAACCGGGCTGTCAGCGATCTCTAGATCGGCGTTGTTGAGACGGCCGAACAGCTCCGCCGTCACCCAGTTGGCGGCGAGCTTTGGGTCGCGCTTCTTGCCGTCTGGGTCAACCACCATTTCGAAATACTCCGCCGTCTCGCGCTCCGCCACCAGCACCCCGGCGTCGTAGGCGGACAGGCCGAAATCGTCTATGAAACGCACCTGCTTGGCGTCAGGCAATTCGGGCAGCGCCGAGGCCAGGTCATCGACGAAGGCCTGGTCGAACTCCACCGGCAGCAAGTCGGGATCGGGAAAATAGCGATAGTCGTGCGCCTCTTCCTTGGAACGCATGGAGCGGGTTTCACCCTTGCTGGCGTCGAACAGGCGGGTCTCCTGTTCGATCTCGCCGCCATCCTCGATGATTTCGATCTGGCGCCGTACTTCGTAATCGACCGCCTGGCGCACGAAGCGCAGTGAGTTAACGTTCTTGATTTCGCAGCGCGTGCCCAATTCCTCGCCCGGTCGGCGCACCGATACGTTGACGTCGGCGCGCATCGAACCCTCCTGCATATTACCGTCGCAGGTGCCCAGATAGCGCAGAATCGAGCGCAGCTTGCCCAGATACGCCGCCGCCTCGTCGGCCGAGCGGATATCGGGCTTGGAGACGATCTCCATCAGCGCCACGCCAGAGCGGTTCAAGTCGATATAGGTTTTCTGCGGATGCTGATCGTGGATAGACTTGCCGGCGTCCTGCTCCAGATGCAGGCGCTCGATGCCAACCTCGAAGCTCTCGCCGCCGAGCAGATCGACATGGACTCGCCCCTCGCCGACGACTGGCTGCGAAAACTGGCTGATCTGATAGCCCTGCGGCAGGTCGGGATAGAAATAATTCTTGCGGTCAAACACCGAGCGCAGGTTGATCTGCGCGCCCAGGCCCAAGCCCGTGCGTACCGCCTGGCGCACGCATTCGCTATTGATCACTGGTAGCATGCCCGGCATGGCGGCGTCGACCAGGCTAACCTGGCTGTTGGGCGCGGCGCCGAAAGCGGTCGATGCGCCGGAGAACAGTTTGGCCTCGGACATCACTTGCGCATGCACCTCGAGCCCGATGATGACCTCCCACGGCCCGGTCTCACCCTCGACCAGATCCTTCTGGTTGTGGCCGATGCGCGTAGTGACGTGCCCAGACAGGTGATCAGGTGTGGTTTTGGTGGTTATGGCGTCGCTCATCAAGTCCTCAAAAGCCAGCCTGCACCATCTCGCCCTCAGCTGCCAGCACTTCGCGAATGAAGGCGACGGCGCGATCCTCGTCGAAGGCGGTGCAAGTGTAGATAACGATGGAGAAGAATTTCGGCGCAGTCCAGAAATAGGCGGCGATGCCGCTGCCGACCAGCGGTACAAAAGCGTCGTAGCCGGCGTTCTCCGCCTGTCCCTTGCCCTCGGCGATCAGGCTGTCTGGCGAATGGACGATGGGATCGTCATAGGTGCGCAAGCCCAGTGCGTCAGCAAGCCCAACGAGAAAGCCGCCCACCGCATCGGCGTCCAACTCACAGCCGAACCGCCCCTCGACCAGCAGCCGCTGACGGAACACTTCCGGCGCAATGTCGGGCACGAGAGTGATTTTCTATCCCCCACCCTAACCCTCCCCCTCAAGGGGGGGCTGAGGCTGGACCGTCACGCCAGTGGCATAGTGTAAGCCAAACGAAGCAAGTTGTTCTGCGGTCCGACTTGCGTCGTGCTTTTGCACGACGGTTCGTCCCGCAGCCTCCCCGATGGGGGAGGGTCTAGATGGGGGTGATGTCACTAACAACCCAATGTCACACATCAAAATCATCCCGGCGCCGCCTCGAACCCTGCCGCGCTTTCCAGCACGTCGGCGGCGCACAACACCGTCTCCTCGGCGAACGCCGGGCCGATCAGGTGCAGGCCCAGCGGCAGTCCGTCAGCCGACAGTCCCGCCGGCACCGAGACCGCTGGCAGGCCGGCCATCGAAGCGGGCACCGTGAATATGTCGTTCAGATACATGGCGATGGGGTCGTCCATCTTCTCGCCGATAGCGAACGCCGCCGACGGCGCGGTCGGCGTCAGGATAACATCACACGCATCCCAGGCGGTGCGGAAATCTTGCGCGATGCCGGTGCGCACCTTTTGCGCCTGCAGGTAATAGGCGTCGTAATAGCCCGCTGACAGAACGTAGGTGCCAATCATCACTCGGCGTTTGACCTCGGCACCAAAACCGGCGGCGCGGGTCTTCTCGTAAGTGTCGATCAAATCCTCGCCGTCGACGCGCAGGCCGTAGCGTACGCCGTCATAGCGCGCCAGGTTCGACGACGCCTCCGCCGGGGCGACAATGTAATAGCACGGCAGCGCGTATTTGGTGTGCGGCAGCGAGATGTCAACGATCTCCGCACCCGCGTCCTTGAGCCAGTCTCTACCCTGCTGCCACAGCGTCTCGATTTCTTGCGGCATGCCGTCCACGCGGTATTCCGCCGGGATGCCGACGCGCATGCCCTTAATGTCACCGGTCAGCGCCGCGGCGTAATCGGGCACGGGCACATCTACGCTGGTCGAATCCATGGGGTCGTAGCCGGCCATGGCGCCGAGCATCAGCGCCGCGTCGTGCACCGTGCGGGTCAGCGGACCGGCCTGGTCGAGCGAACTGGCGAAGGCAATGATACCCCAGCGCGAACAGCGCCCGTAGGTCGGTTTGAGGCCGACTACGCCGCAGAACGAGCCCGGCTGGCGAATCGAGCCGCCGGTGTCCGTGCCGATGGCACCCAGCGCGATACGCGCGGCGACCGCCGCCGCCGAGCCACCCGACGAACCGCCGGGCACCAGATTTTTCCCCGCCGAATCGCCTGAGGCCGCCTTCCACGGGTTGATGCTGGGACCGTAATGACTGCTCACCGTAGCCGAGCCCATGGCGAACTCGTCCATGTTGGTCTTGCCGAGCAGCACCGCGCCAGCGTCCCACAGGTTGTGCGTCACCGTCGATTCGTAGGTCGGTGTGAAGCCATCGAGAATATGGCTGCCAGCGGTCGACAGGATGCCCTCAGTGCAGAACAAGTCCTTGACCGCGATGGGGATACCGTCGAACGGTCCCTGAGCCTCGCCCAGCGCGCGGCGCGCGTCCGATGCGTCGGCCATGGCCAGCGCCTTATCCGGCGTCTCGGCAATGAAGACGTTCAGTTCGCGCGCCGTTGCCATGGCATCGAGATGCGCCTGGGTCAGTTCGCGGGCGGTACATTCGCCCGCCGCTAGCGCCTCGCTAGCCTCGGCGATAGTTATGCTCGTGAGATCAGCCATTACTCAACGACCTTTGGCACGGTGAAGAAACCGTTGGCCGCGTCGGGCGCGTTGGCAAGTACCTTGTCGGGATAGCCGCCGTCAGCCACCACGTCGTCACGCTGCTTGAGCGTGGTCTCGACGACGCTGGCCATGGGCTCGACGCCCGCGGTGTCGACCTCGGCCAACTGCTCGACCCAGCCGATGATGTTTGACAGTTCGCCGGCCAGCGTTTCGAGGTCTGCTTCGGGAATATGGATGCGCGCGAGCCGCGCAATTCGCCGTACGGTGTCGGTATCCAGCGCCATCGGGCTCTCTAAAAGTTGGATGCGGAAGGCGGCGCGGAAGCTATCACTGGGACTCGAAACCGGCAAGAGATGGACAGGATACGCAGGGGGCGCGTAAATACCGGTCATGGCAATCATCGAACCAGCCGAACTCAAAACCGCGCTGCCATCGGGCAGGCGGCTACTCGGCCTCGACCTGGGATCGAAGACCATCGGCCTGGCAATCTCCGATTCCAGCCTCGCCGTTGCTTCGCCGTTGGAAACCATCCGGCGCAAAAAATTTACCACCGATGCCGAAGCGCTGATGGCGCTGATCGACGAGCGTAGCATCGGCGCGCTGGTGCTCGGCCTGCCCAAGAACATGGACGGTAGCGAAGGGCCGCGCGCTCAGTCAACCCGCCAATTCGCCGCCAACTTGCTAGAAAAGATCGACATCTCCATCACTTTCTGGGACGAGCGCCTGTCGACAGCCGAGGTCGAACGGGTGCTGATCGATGAAGCCGGTATGACCCGCAAGCGCCGCGGCGAAGTGGTCGACAAGATGGCCGCTGGCGTGATCCTGCAAAACGTCCTCGATTTCCTGCACAACGCGCGGGAACCCCAATAGGCCGAGCCACTTGAGGCATACTGCGGTGAAATACAGCCTACCACTATTACCGAGTGCGATGATCCAACGCTTTTTGCTTGCCGCGATGTTCATGTCCGCCGGCACATGCCGGTTGCGCCGACGCCTCACTGACCATCCACGCGCCGATCCTGTCGACCGGCTATGAAAGCTCTCTCGAACAACGTTTGCGAACGTCGCTGGTGCAGATTCGTGACTGGTGGGGCCCACCTTCGGGGAGCCATTTACAATCGACGTCGAGGAAAGCCGCGACCCTCCATGGCGCTGGTGTCGACATGGAGGGGCAATCGCGACCACGTCCTGCTGCACTGCACAGTGGTGCGGCAGAGGCGGGCAGCGAAATACTCTTTTTGCTCAGTCCCAAACTTTCCAGGGTGCCGCACCGCTGTCCCACAACGCTTCAAGTAGGTTCTTCTCGCGCAGGGTATCCATCGGTTGCCAGAAACCGTCATGATCGTAGGCGGCCAGCTCGCCCATCGTCGCCATGTCCTGCAACGGCCCCTCCTCCCACACCGTGTCGTCACCGGCGATCAGGTCGAGGACGCTGGGCTCGCAAACGAAAAAGCCACCGTTGATCGAACCGCCGTCGCCACGCGGTTTCTCGATGAACCGGACGACCTTGCCACCCTCGATTTCGGCAGCACCGAAGCGGCCCGGCGGGCGCACGGCGGACATAGTGGCGCGTGCACCCTGGCCGCGGTGATAAGTAATACTGGCGGCGATATCGATGTCGGCAACGCCGTCGCCATAGGTCAGGCAAAAAGCTTCGTCGTCCAAATAACGTGCGATGCGTTTGATACGGCCGCCAGTCGCGGAATCGCCGCCGGTCTCGACCAGGGTTACCGTCCACGGCTCGGCGACGATCTCGTGATAGCGGATGTCGTTAGCCGCCAGATTGATGGTGACGTCGGCAGCGTGGAGTACGTAGTTGGCAAAATATTCTTTGATCACATAGCCCTTATAGCCCAAGCAGACGACGAAATCGGTGATGCCGTGGTGGGCGTAAATCTTCATGATGTGCCAGAGGATCGGCCGGCCGCCAATCTCGACCATCGGCTTAGGCCGCACATCGGATTCCTCGGCAATACGCGTACCGCGCCCACCGGCCAGAATAACCGCCTTCATCGACCTGCCACCGTATCCATCGTGTCTGCCCCTCCGTATACCTTCGGCCTTGTAACAGGTGCGCCGGACGCGGGCCAAGTTAAGGTCGGCATGCGGGTGAAGATTTAGTTTAGCTAAATCGTTCCCCAGCTAAAAATATTCATGCAAGATATACATTATAGTATATTTTTATCCCCATAAGTCCCGAATACAATACCAAAAAGGCCTTTTAGCCTTATACGAAAACGTATATATACGAATCTATGAGCACACCACTACGCATAATCCGCGATAAACTGAACATTACCCAAACGGAATTAGCCAGCCTGATGGGCACCACCCAAGCCACTATCTCGCGCATGGAGGCCGGCCAGTGGGAACCCAATGCCTCGCAGGTGCAGACTGTCCTGGCGGAATCGAACCGCCTGGGCGTCGTTCTATCGGTCGATGACTTCGTGGCGCCGAACGGCGTGCCACAGCCAGGAAATAGCGAACACGCCGCCGCGGGCCATCTGCATTTTGATCACCGCCACCTACTCGGTATCCAGGACCTTTCGCCCGACGAAATCACCTTCCTGCTCGATCTGTCCAATAGCTATGCCGAGCATAACCGCACCGCCGACCGCAAGCTGTCGCTGCTTGAAGGCAAGACCGTAATCAACCTGTTTTTCGAGGAATCGACGCGCACACGCACCAGTTTCGAGCTGGCCGGTAAGCGGCTCGGCGCCGACGTTATCAACATCGCCGTCGCCTCGAGCTCGATCAAAAAGGGCGAGACGGTGATCGACACCGCGGTTACCCTCAACGCCATGCATGCCGACGCCCTGGTCGTCCGCCACCCCCATGCCGGTGCCGTGCAGTTGCTGTCGGAAAAGGTCAACTGCTCGGTCGTCAACGCCGGCGACGGCAGCCATGAGCACCCCACCCAGGCGCTGCTCGACGCGTTAACCATCCGCCGCCGCAAGGGCCATCTGCAAGGCCTGTTGGTGGCGTTGTGCGGCGACGTCGCCCACAGCCGCGTCGCCCGCTCAAACATCTACCTGTTGCAAACCATGGGCGCGCGGGTGCGGGTGATCGCACCCCCTACCCTCATCCCCGCGGGAGCGGAACGCCTGGGGGTCGAAGTGTTCCACGACATGCGAGCCGGTTTGGAGAGCTGTGATATCGTGATGATGCTGCGCCTACAACGCGAACGCATGGAGGGTTCGTTCGTGCCGTCGGTGCACGAATATTTCCACTTCTACGGCCTTGACTATGACAAACTGAGCCACGCCAAGCCCGATGCCCTGATCATGCACCCCGGGCCGATGAACCGCGGCGTTGAGATCGATTCCGCCGTCGCCGACGACATCGACCGTTCGGTGATCCATGAGCAGGTCGAGATGGGGGTCGCCGTGCGCATGGCCTGCCTCGACGTGCTGACCCGCGAAAACCAGCGAAACGCGCCATGACCTCACGCATCGCCTACACCAACGCGCGCGTCGTCGACCCAGCGTCGGGTCTCGACGAGCCCGCCTCCGATAGCGGCGGGTTGCTCACCGACGGCGAGACAATCACCGCCATCGGCCCCGGCATTTTCACCGACGGCCTGCCAGAAAGCGCGATGCAGATCGATTGCTGCGGCGCCATTCTCGCCCCCGGGCTAGTGGATATCCGCGCTGATCTGTGCGAACCCGGCGCCGAACATAAAGAGGATTTGGAGAGCGGTAGCCGCGCTGCGGCGGCCGGCGGCGTCACCACCGTGGTGGCGTTGCCCAATACCAACCCGGTGATCGACGAAGTCTCTGTGCTCGAATTCATTGCTCGGCGCGCCCGCGAGGTCAAACTGATCAAGGTGTTTGCCCACGCCACCGTGACCCGCGGCGGTGATAGTGACGAGCTAGTGGAAATGGGGTTGCTCAAAGAGGCCGGCGCGATCGCCTTCACCGACGGTCGCCGCACCATCTCCAATGCCAAGGTGCTGTCGCGAGCGCTCAAATATGCGCAAGCCTATGACGGCGTTATCATGCAGCACCCGGAAGAGCCGGTACTGGCCCAGGGCGGCGTCATGCTATCGGGCGAACTGTCAACCCGCCTCGGCCTGCCCGGCATCCCCGTGGAAGCCGAGATCATTATGCTGCAGCGCGACCTCACGCTGCTTAAGATGACCGGCGGCCGATATCACGCCTCGCATGTGTCGACCGTGGCCGCCGTCGAAGCGATTGCCGAAGCTAAAGCGGCGGGGCTAAACGTCACCTGCGACACCGCCCCGCCCTATTTCGCCCTCAACGAACTCGCCGTCGGCGAATACCGCACCTTCGCCAAGCTGACGCCGCCGCTACGCCGTGAAGAAGACCGCCAAGCAGTTGTTGCCGGGCTGGCCGACGGCACTATCGACTGCATCGCTTCCGATCACGCGCCGCAGGACCAGGACTCCAAACGTCTGCCCTTCGAACAGGCTGAGTTCGGCGCCGTCGGGCTCGAGACCCTGCTGCAGCTCACGCTAGAGCTGCGGCACAACGGCCACCTGAAGTTGCCCGAAGCATTGGCCCGCATCACCTGCCAGCCAGCCAATATTCTCGGCCTGCCGGTGGGCCATTTGAGCGTCGGTGGCCCCGCCGACCTGATGGTGTTCGACCCCGACCGTCCGGTCCGCATCGAACCTGACGCCTTCGTCTCCAAGTCGAAGAACTCGCCTTTCGACGGCCGGCTGGTGCAGGGCCAAGTCTTGCGGACCGTGGTCGACGGCCGCACTATCTTCTCCGCGGCGGCTTAAACAGCATAGGGCCAAGTCCGGATATGGAAGACGGCACCAGCCTAATCTTTTTCTACTGGGGCGTCATTCAAGCGACGTTCAACATTCCCGACTGGAAGAACGTCATTTATAACTGGCAGATTTTCCTGCCATGGATCGGCGGCGCCTACCTGCTCGGCTCTATCCCTTTCGGCCTGCTAATCACGCGCCTGGCGGGTGTCGGCGACATCCGCAAAATAGGCTCCGGCAATATCGGCGCCACCAATGTCTTGCGTTCCGGCAGCAAGGGCATGGCTGCGCTAACCCTGCTGCTCGACGGTGGCAAGGGGGTTACCGCCGCCTGGGTCCCCTTCGTCTATTTCGGACTTGATGTCGCCTTTTTCACCGCCATCGCCGTGGTGCTCGGCCACATGTTCCCCATTTGGCTAAAGTTTCGCGGTGGCAAGGGGGTTGCCTCCATGCTCGGAGTCGTGTTGGGTCTGTCCTGGCAAGCCGGTTTTGTCACCGTCGCCGTCTGGCTCATCATCGCCATGGCCTTCCGCTACTCGTCGCTGGCCGCCCTGGTCGCGGTCGCCCTGGCACCGGTGTTCGGCTGGTTTCTCGGCTTGCCCCAGATCAGCGCCATCGCCATTATTCTGGCAGTGTTCGTCTGGGCCAAGCACGCCGGCAACATTCGCCGGCTGTTTTCTGGTCAGGAAGGCCAGATAAGCCTGAGCTCCACGGACGACTCGCCAGATTGACTTACCACAGCCGCACGGCGCTGGAGCATGGCTACGAAGTGTTCGCGTTACCCGGACACCCCTTAACCCGCGCGATCGCGGCGCCAACCGACTCATTCGCGATGGCACCACATTGAACGAGTCCGTTGCTGACATACGCAGTGGTTTGGCACCCATGTTGTCGGTGCCGCCGCGCCCGGAATCCAACTTTCCCTTATTGTTCTAAGGGCTTTCTAGTAGCAATGGCGACGGTCTCAACTCCGCCCGCAATGCCGTCACTGCGTGTCTATCGCAGACACCGGTCACTGTTGACGAAATCGTTCGGTGGTGCCAAGTAACCGCCGCTGTCGTTCACAGGGTGCGGCCGGAAATGGAATTGGCTGGCCTCATAGAGCGGTAACGTGGAAATTGGATCGCTGCCATTTAGGTTTTTACACAATCCGATTTCCTTTGAGGCAGGTTTACAGGGCGATACGAATTCCATGCACGTAGTTATTGTTGAGTCGCCAGCGAAGGCGAAAACGATAAACAGGTACCTTGGTGACGAGTACACCGTGCTCGCATCCTATGGTCACGTGCGCGACCTGCCGGCCAAGGACGGTTCGGTGCAGCCGGACGACGATTTTTTCATGGCCTGGGAAGTGGCCGAAAAATCGGAAAGGCAAATCAAGGAAATAACGCGCGCGCTCAAAGGTGCGGACACGCTCTATCTCGCCACCGACCCCGACCGCGAAGGCGAAGCCATCTCGTGGCACATCGAGCAAATTCTGCAAGAACGCGGCCTACTAGATGCGGTCGAGGTGAAGCGAGTTGTCTTCAACGAGATTACCGAAGGCGCGATCAAGGACGCCTTCGTCCACCCGCGCGAACTCAATGCCGAACTGGTAGAGGCGTATCTCGCCCGGCGCGCGCTCGATTACCTTGTCGGGTTTACGTTATCGCCGGTGTTGTGGCGCAAATTGCCGGGCGCGCGCTCGGCCGGCCGCGTGCAGTCGGTCGCCCTGCGATTGATCAGCGAGCGCGAGGCCGAGATTGAAATTTTCCAGCCGCGCGAATACTGGTCGGTCGAAGCAACACTGGAAAGTCCGCGCAACGAAACCTTTACCACCCGGCTCACCCAGCTAAATGGTCAGAAGCTCGACCGCTACGACCTGGCCAACGAACAGGCGGCCACCGCCGCTCATGCCGCAATCACCGCCCAGCAGCTCACAATCGCCAGCGTCGAGAAAAAGCGCACCAAGCGCAATCCGCAACCGCCCTTCACGACTTCGACGCTGCAACAAGAAGCGTCGCGCAAGCTGGGTTTCACCGCCACACACACCATGCGGGTCGCCCAACGCCTTTACGAAGGTGCCGACATCGGCGGTGAGACCGTCGGCCTTATTACCTACATGCGGACGGACAGCGTCACTTTGAGCCAGCAAGCCGTCACGGCCAGCCGCGAGCTCATCGATGCCGACTATGGCGAGACCTATCTTCCAGCCAAGCCGCGGGTATTCCGCACCCGCGCTAAGAACGCCCAGGAAGCTCACGAAGCGATACGGCCAACGGATTTCTTGCGCCGGCCGCAAGATCTGAACTCGGTGCTCAATACCGATGAACACCGTCTCTATGATTTAATCTGGCGGCGCACGGTCGCCTCGTCAATGAGCGAGGCAGAGATCGACCGGGTCACCGCCGATGTGGAATCTGCCGACCATCAGATCATGCTGCGGGCCACCGGATCAACCGTCGCGTTCGATGGTTTCCTAAAGGTCTACCGGGAAGATAAGGACGACCCCGCAGCCAACTGTAACGGCCAAGCGGCGGCCGAGGATGACGATGACGAACGCCGCTTGCCGGTGCTCAACGAAGGCGAACCAGCGGCTCAGAAGGAAGTGATTCCCAATCAGCATTTCACCCAGCCGCCACCGCGCTTCACCGAAGCGAGCCTAGTCAAAAAACTTGAGGAGCTGGGAATCGGACGGCCATCGACCTATGCCTCGACCCTGCAGGTGCTGCAGGACCGCGACTACGTGACGCTCGACCGCCGCCGCTTTGTTCCCGAAGACCGCGGCCGCATAGTCACCAGCTTCCTTTCAAGTTTTTTCAACAAATATGTCCAGTACGGCTTCACGGCTCAGCTCGAAGAGCAACTCGACGAAATATCCGACGGCCGCATCAACTGGAAAACCGTATTGCGCGGCTTTTGGCACGATTTTTCGACAGCCGTCGACGACACCAAGGAACTGCGCGTGCGCGCGGTCCTCGACGCCCTCGACGAAGAACTGGGACCCCACTTCTTCCCGCCACGCGAAGATGGCAGCGAACCGCGCATCTGTCCGGGCTGCAAGGAAGGTCGCCTCGGCCTGCGTCTCGGCCGGCACGGACCGTTCATCGGCTGCGCCAATTATCCCGGGTGCAAATACACCCGCCGCCTCTCCGTCAATGGCGAGGACGAAGACGCCGAACTTTCCAACGGCCCCAAATTGCTAGGCACGGATCCCGAAACCGGCAAGGATGTGACCCTGCGCCGCGGCCCGTACGGCGTCTACGTGCAACTCGGCGAAGCCAACCCAGAGGATAAGAAAGCGCCCAAGCCTAAGCGCGTCTCGTTGCCCAAGGGAATCCCGTCGGCGGAGGTCGACCTGGGATTGGCACTGGGATTGCTGGCACTGCCGCGCGACATCGGCAAGCATCCGGAAGACGGCAAGGTTGTCCAGGCCGGACAAGGACGCTTCGGCCCCTTCGTCAAGTACGGTACCACCTACGCCTCACTACCGGAGCCGCGCGACGTTCTCACCATCGGCCTGAACCACGCGGTAACATTATTGGCGGAGAAGGGTAAATCACGCGGGCGTGGCGCCTCGGTGCTGCGGAAACTCGGCAATCACCCCGACAACGATATGCCAGTGGCGATCTACGGCGGGCGGTATGGCCCCTACGTCAAGCACGGCAAGATTAACGCCACAGTGCCGAAAGACCGCGACCTGGAAACCCTGACCCTAGATGAAGCGGTAGTTCTGATCGCCGAAAGAGCGGCTAAGACGGGCAAAAAGCCAACGGCGAAGAATAAAGTCGCAACTAAGAAGAAATCCGCCGCGAAGAAAAAACCGGCGGCAAAAAAGAAGACGGCAAAAAAACCGGTCACCAAAAAAGCAGCCTCGACGGCCAAGGCTCAGTAAGACGGCTTGGTGGCACGCAGCAAAAACCCAGCTCGGTCGAACCGGCTGCCTGACCGGAACGAACTCCTTGCCTACATCCGCGAAAACGACGTTGACTCCGTACGCCGTGATATCGCGCGGGCCTTCGGCGTTCGTGGCGCCCAGCGCGCTGAATTGCGCGCGATGCTACGCGAGCTCGAAGACGCCGGGTTGATCGAGCGTGGCGACGGCCGCAAGTGGCGGCCCAGCGGCCGCCTGCCACCGGTTGCGGTATTGGAAGTCTACAATCTCGACGAGGACGGCGAGCCGCTGCTACGGCCAGTGTCGTGGGAAGCCGACCAGCCGGCGCCAGTTATCGAACTGCGGCCAGGACCGCGTAACGTAACGGCGCCTGGTGTTGGCGAGCGCATTCTGTGCCGCCTGCAACCACGCGACGATAACAGCTACCGGGCGACGCCAATGCGCCGTGTCGACGCGCCGGCGCAAACCATTATCGGCATTTACCGGCAAGAAAGCGATGGCGGCCGCTTGACGTCAACCGAGCGCAGCACCCGCCACGAATTATTTGTCGCTACAGACGATGCCGGTGGCGCGGAAAATGGCGAGCTGGTCGCCGCCGAACTGTTGCCAGGCCGACACAATGGGCTCGCTCGTGCCAAGCTTACCAAGCGTATCGGCGATGCGTCGGGACCCAGCACGATCAGCCTCATCGCCATCCATCGCGCCGGTATCCCAGTAGAATTTTCCGATGCCGTCATCGAAGCCGCCGAAGCCGCTACACCGCCGGCGCTGGAAAACCGTGCCGATCTGCGCAACGCAAAGTTGGTCACCATCGACGGTGCCGACGCCCGTGATTTCGACGATGCGGTGTTCGCTGAACCCGACGGCGACAACGAAAACCCCGGCGGCTGGCATCTGATCGTCGCAATCGCCGATGTTGGCTGGTTTGTACGCCCCGGCGGGGCCCTCGACCGTGAAGCGTACCGCCGGGGCAACTCGGTGTACTTCCCCAACCGCGTGGTGCCGATGTTGCCGGCGGCGTTGTCGACTGGCCTGTGCTCGCTAATGCCGAACGAGGACCGTGCATGCCTCGCCGCCGACCTGTGGATTAGCCGTGATGGCAAATTATTGCACTACCGCTTCCGGCGCGCCCTGATGAAATCCGCCGCCCGGTTGACCTACGAGCAGGTCGAAGCGACCCGCAACGGTGGCGACATTCCCGTCGACATGCCCGTGATCGACAACCTTTACGGCGCTTTCGGCAGCCTGTCGCGGGAACGCAAACAGCGCGGTACTCTGGAATTGGAGCTGCCGGAGAACAAGGTCATCCTCGACGTAGACGGCACGGTTCTTTCGATCGCGTCGGTTGCCCGCCTCAATAGCCACCGCTTGATCGAAGAGTTCATGATCACCGCCAACATCGCCGCGGCGCGCGAGTTAATCCGCCTGCGCCAGCCGGTGATGTTTCGCATCCACGACGAGCCCAACCGAGAAAAGTTCCAGGAAATGCGGGAAATACTCGCCGGATTCGGGGTCAAACTGCCAAAAGCGAAAATCTACCGCCCCGTCGACTTCAACGCTTTACTCGCCAGAATTGCCGACCAGCCCCATGCGCGGCTGATCCATGAGCTGGTTCTACGCTCGCAAAGCCAAGCCGAGTACAACCCCAATAATATCGGCCATTTCGGCCTCGGCCTGCGCACCTATGCGCATTTCACCTCGCCGATCCGCCGCTACGCGGATTTACTGGTCCACCGCGCGCTCATCAACGGCTTACGGCTGGGCACCAGCACGCCGCCAAACGATGCCCTGCCCGACGATGCCGGCACCACCTTCAGCGAAACCGGCGAACACATATCCGCGACCGAGCGCCGCGCCATCAGCGCCGAACGGGACGCCAACAACCGCTACGCCGCAGCCTATCTAGCCCGGCATATCGGCGACAGTTTCACCGGTGTCATCCGCGGTGTTGCAAAGGCAGGACTGTTTGTGGCCTTGGACGATACCGGGGCGGACGGCTTCATACCGGCCTCGCGTCTACCGGGCAGACGCTACCGGTTCGACGCGCCGACCCATACCTTGCAAGACGACCAATCTGGCATAACTTACCGTCTGGGAGACGATGTCGAGGTACGTATCGCCGAGGCAAACGACTTGACGTCATCGGCGATTTTTGACCTTCTGGACGGTGGACATCAGGCACCTATCCGCGCGCAGCAGCGAAAGCGGCCAACCGGCAAATCCAGACGCCGGCGGCGACCGTAGTTGTGGCGGTAATATTAACCGTGCGGCAACGTTCTTAGGTAAAGTTACCCCACCGCCAGTGAGCATTTGATATTTTTCGTGTGGCCAAATAAATAAATTTTATATCAACTGGTTATGACTGTTTTTGAAAGTTTTTTAGAAAGCTTGTCCCGGGCCAGCCACATTGTTCGGCTAGTGGCTGTTCTGGTGCTTGTCGCCTGTGTCCAACTGCCCGCAGCGACGGACGCCGAATATAGTGACGCTTATGGAGAAAGAATGCTGAACGCCGGCTTCACGTTAATCTCCGACCGCTACATCGATCCCATCTCGATGCATGATATTGCCATAAGCGGCATATCGGGACTGCACAGCTTGGACTCAAAATTTGAAGTCACCGACAATGGCAGAGGCGCGCGGCTAATCTACGCTAGCCGGCCGATCGGCACGATCAACCTGCCTACCAGCCAAAATTCCGACGCCTGGTCAGCAGTGACCGTACGCGCGATTTCGATGGCGCGCGCTGCATCGCCGGCGGTTGGCGACGCCGGCGCGGAGGCCATCTTCAAGGCGATATTCGACGGCATTGTCGAGTCCCTGGACGGATTTACACAATACGCCGGCACCCGAAGGGCGACCAAACTCCGGGCGTTACGCGACGGTTTCGGCGGCATCGGAGTGAGCATCCGCATGGAGGAAGACTCCGCGCTGATACTATCAGTCGACGCGACCGGCCCCGCGGCCAACGCCAAGTTACAGACCGACGATCGCATGACCCATGTGGCGGGCGAGCCCGTCATCGGATGGACACAGCACCAGCTCATCGATCATTTGCGTGGTAGAATCGGCACAAAAGTGCGGTTCAGCATAAAACGGCCGGGACTAAGCCAAAGCTTGAGTTTTAATCTCACGCGCGCCCATATCGTGCCAGGTACGGTATCCAGCCGACGTGAAGAGAACGTAGCGATTATTCGTATCGTCGGGTTCAACCGCGAAACCGCTGGAAAAGTCGCAACCGCGGTAAAGGCTCAGTTGCAAGAGTCGGGGCGGCCTCTCGACGGCATTATTCTCGATCTACGCTCTAATCCCGGTGGACTGCTGGATCAAGCGGTCGAATTGGTCGATGCGTTCCTGGATAGCGGCAACATCATATCGACCTTCGGGCGCCATCCGCGCAGCTTGCAGCGTTTCGTCGCTACCGGCGGCGATCTTTCCAGCGGCCTGCCACTGGTGGTTCTGGTCAATGGCAACTCCGCGTCCGCTTCCGAAGTCGTCACGGCGGCCCTGCAGGATCAGGCCCGGGCCATCGTCATTGGTACCAATTCGTTTGGCAAGGGCACGGTTCAAACCGTTCTGCAATTGCCGAACAAAGGCGAGATAACCCTCACCTGGTCGCGCCTGGTGACGCCATCGGGCTATCGTCTCCACCAACTCGGCGTTCTGCCGACCATATGCACCCGCGCCGACGGAGAGATCGCCGCCTCCGACTATTTGCTAGAACAGGTTCATGACAAGATACGGGTCCTGGTGGAACAATTTTCCCGCTGGCGGTCGACTGGAAATCTAGATGACAGCGACCGGGAATCCTTGCGCGAGCTTTGCCCGTCGGACAGCAGCTCACCCGATACCGACATCGCAGTAGCCAAGAACCTGTTGGCTAATCCCGCTCTGTATAAAGAATTAGTCCAAAAGGGCACGACTAACCTCGCCCGACGTTGAGCTCTAAAATCAGCCAAAATGCCCAATTGCTTGACAGGTCCCCAAGGGACGTTATGTTTGCCCGCGCCTCAGCATTAAGAACCTAAAGTTATTAGGAAGACAGTTCGATGGCTAAATCCAATACCGTTCTCGTCAAGCTCGTGAGCTCCGCCGACACCGGCTATTACTACGTGGCGAAGAAAAATCCGCGTAAAATGCCCGACAAGATCGAGTTGAAAAAGTACGATCCAAAAGCACGTAAGCACGTGCTGTTCAAAGAAGAAAAAATGAAGTAACGGCATACCTCGCCATTAAATGACAAAAACCGCCCTTAGGGCGGTTTTTTGCTAACTACGAAGACCCTAGATATGTCGGCCTGGCAGCTTGCTAAGCGATAAATTTTTGCACGGTTTCGAGAAAATGAGAGACCGAGACCAGCTTGGCAATGTAAGCATCGCAGCAGCCGGTGTGTATTTTCTCTTCGTCGTCCTTTATCGTAACCGCGGTGACCGCGATGTGGTCGTTTTTGGCGGTGGCGTGTCGAGGATTGAGCTACTTTACGATAATGTGGCTAAGAGAATCGGACATTATGCTTTTTCCGATTCCATTACGACTCCGGTTCGGTCGCCGGTGCACGATGATTCGAATGGCGTGCGCGAGGCGGCGTGGCTGTGGCCAGCGCCAACAGAGCCAAGAAAGGGAGCATGACCTCTGACAGCAACTCGCCCGGACTCTGCCGCGATTGCGCCGCGCCGGTAACGGCGCCAACCAACAGGTGTGGCGAATGCGGGTCGCCACGGCTGATCTTTCATCGCGAACTGCACAGCCTGGTGATCGCCCATATCGACTGTGACGCTTTTTACGCGAGCGTGGAAAAGCGCGATAACCCCAGCCTGCGGGACCGGCCGGTCATCGTTGGCGGCGCTCAGCGTGGTGTAGTTTCCGCCGCCTGTTACATCACGCGCATCAAGGGCGTGCATTCCGCCATGCCCATGTTTCAAGCCCGCAAGCTGTGCCCCGAAGCGGTCATCGTTCCGCCTAATATGAAAAAATACTCCAAAGTCGGCCGGCAAATTCGCACGTTGATGCAGGCGGTAACGCCGCTGGTCGAGCCCCTATCTATCGACGAGGCTTTTCTCGATCTGTCGGGAACGGAGCGCCTGCACCATGGCAGTCCGGCGGCAACGCTTATCAAACTTATACGGCGCATCGAAGCCGAGTGCGACATCACCGCCTCGGTCGGGCTCAGCTACAACAAATCGCTAGCCAAGCTAGCCTCGGATATGGACAAGCCACGGGGCTTTGTAGTCCTGGGGCGCCATGACGCGTCGGCGTTTCTCTCCGAATTGCCGGTCAATCGAATTTGGGGCGTGGGTAAATCATTGCACCGCAAACTGCAGGCCGATGGCATTTCGACTATCAGCCAATTACGGGCGTACAACGAGTCCGCCCTGGTCAGTCGATACGGTAGTATCGGCCACCGGCTGTACAATTTCTCGCGAGGCGAAGATTCACGCCAGGTAAATCCCTCGTCACCGCCAAAATACGTGTCAGCGGAAACCACCTTCAACAAAAATATCGGCGATCTGGAGGGGTTAAAGCAACGGCTATGGCCATTGTGCGAGCGTCTTTCAGATCGGCTCAAAACGAAGGAGCTGGCCGGCCAGACCCTGGTGTTGAAGCTGAAGTCGTCGAAGTTTCATATTACCACCCGCTCGCAGGGACTGGCATGGCCAACCCAGCTCGCCGAGACGATATTTCAATACGCCATTCCGCTGTTGAAAAAATCCCTCGGCGGTGCGCCGGCGAGAACGCGCTATCGTTTAATCGGTATCGGGGTCACTAATTTAAAACCAGCGAGCGAAGCCGACCCGCCGGACCTGGCCGATCCCGACGCGGGTCACCGTAAACGGGTTGAAAGTGTTATCGACGATGTCCGCGGACGCCTGGGCAGTAAGGCCATCGGGCGGGGACGGGGCTTATCGGCGGTTCCCAAGGCAAGATCGATCCGCAGGATTCCTTAACGACGCGTTCCAAAACCTGGCCAAAACCTTGTTGATTTCGATCCTCATTGCAGGAGCTTTGTAGCGCATTCATTGTAGTTTCGACGGCCGCTTTGCTCCCGAAGGCCGCCGTAATTCGCGATGGGCGATTTCGGCTGAAGTTGCCCCATAGCGATCATGCTCGTGCGGCACGTCAACAACCATCGTTTGCTCCACAAAGAAGGAAGACTAGGCAAAATTCGAAGTTGCGAGAAAGCAGCCAACTGATACCAAAAGGCGGCATTAGAAGGCGATTGGGAAGCACAGTTCCAACTGGGGAAAATATTTGCCACGGGAAACGGCGTTGAATAGGACGAGGTTCAGACTTTGATGTGGTGTTATTTAGCCCTTGAGTTCAACTACGAACGGTATACCCCGACACCGGTCATGGATTGATCCGGAACCAAAGATTCCCAACTCTCGTGTTGGCAGACTTTCAAAAAAGGGTACTCACTGACACTGGGCGAGGCCCAGCTCTTCGACGCGAACCAGCGAGGCCACCATGGTAAAATCGCCATAATCGAAAACGAACCGGCGCACGACGCCGTTGTCTTGGACATTTTGGGTCATTTCGTATTCCGGCTCGGTTTGCATTTCGGCGTTAGGGAACATTGCCATGCGAACCGACCACCATTGGTGATTGGTAACCGCCCCCAAATCGGCGCCGGGGCCTTCATCGCCAGAGTGGGCGCCACCAAGAATGAGCACGCTAGCCACCATGGGTGATAGTTCGGGTTGCGAGCCGTCAAAATAATAATCTATTTCATGAATCGCACCCTTTTGCCCGGCGGCAATGACCGAAAGCGTATGCTCGAACGGGAACAGGGTATCGGCCGGTAATTCGATTTTCAGATTGGCCGGAACAGAGAAGACCGCGACACCGGATTCGCCGCGCGCCGGCCTCTCGGCCTTGCCTCGCACTTCCTCGACCACTTCACCGCCAATAGTAGACTTCGACAAAAACTGATAACGGGTCCCGTCGCTACTTTCGAAACTCGTAGCGGTAACTTCGGAATCAATGTCCCTGTTATTGTGACGGCGCAAGGTGGCCACGAGACGCTGGTTGGCGGTCCAGCCGTCGCAACTATGGGCCCACTCCACAACCATACGGCCAACAACGTCCCTAATCGGCGACGACGGGCCGGTCTTACCAAGGGTAACTTCGTAAAGACCCCGGTGGGGTACATGCTGTATGGCCGTCGCCCCTACTAGTTCGGAGGCGTTCAACAGGCCCAACGCAACGGCAGACGCGAACTGTAAAGCGCGAATCGCACCAAAGATATTCATTGATCAAAACTTCAATGCACACCCGATACAGGTGCAAATACTGGTCAATTTAAGGCGAGCACACGCAATAAATCGTTACTGTCGCGAGTCACGAGCTAACGGCGCGGTTGGTTTTTCACCACCTCGATATAGACACCGCCTTGGCTAACCACAAATTGACCGCATGGCGGCTGTCCCCGATCGTCGGAACATAAGCGTACCCGCCAGGCATCGGGAAATCCGTCACTACGGGCCTGCTCAACTAAAACCCGATGAGTCGTTGTACCGTTCACTTCGATTGTCTGAATCAAACTATCGCTACCCTGGGCTTCGCCAACCCGACGAGCATTCTCGGCGTTCCGGAAACTACCGATTACCGCATACGTGGTTACCTGTCCGCTGCCCTGAATCACCCTTGTGATTTGGCTAGCGGGTTGTTGCGGAATATTAATCTTCAATATTTTCGGTTTCGCCAATTGCCGGTCCAGCGGCTTTGCTGTGGGCTGCGCCTTTGCCAACAGGCCACGCGACGAAGGCTTGGCCACCGCCGCAATCGCATCGGACAACGGCGACAGGTGCGCGCCCTGGCCAACCGGACCCAGCGTCAGGGTCGGTGTCGAAATTTCTGTTCGGGCCTGGCGCTGTGGTTCAATAGTAATAGCCGATGGCAGCTGTTGCCCGGCCACAGGTTCTGCCGCCACCCGGAGTTCGCTCACTGAAATCACATCCAAGTCAGGCGATCCGGTTTGGGAATCGCGAAGCCAATCTTCGTTCGCCGAGCTGGCACCGACCAGGGCGATCTGCGCTTCGCCGTCCGGATTGCAAATCTCTTTGCCGTCAACCACGCGCAAAAGCGTGCAGCCTTCTTGAGCGACTACGGAAAATCGCGTGATCGGCAGTGCTTTTGCCCGTCGTTACAACAAAGCTCACGCCTTCAAGGACCAAAGAGACCGCTGTAGCGGCGGGAGGTATGGCACAACCTGCCAAGAACAACGGCAGTAAGAGCGCCGGGCCGAGAAAACGCATAGCAACACTCCTATAATTATAGATGTACAATGAATCAGAAGAAACCGATTTGCCTAGGGTTAATTTAAACAACAAACCTTAAAATAATATATTCATCAACTCTTTCGGACGTGTTGCGGCCACTACCCAATAATTT
>CAZHBA010000098.1:0-4218 GCA_964530225.1 uncultured Rhodospirillaceae bacterium
TAGGAGTAGAGCACCGTGGCGCCACCCACTAGCCGCACGAATAATCGCTCACATAAAAAAGCAACGCCAACCCAGAGATTCCACCAGGCCGACGCTTTTTACTTCAGATTGTGGTTCGCCTACTCCGCCGCGACCACGTAATCGGGCACTTCGAGCTCAGGCACCACCTTTTCCATGAACAGCTGCATTTCCTCTAGCACCAGATCCTTCGGTTGCTGGGCGAAATGCCAGATGAGCGTGATGTACTCAAACGGCGCCTGATCAAAAATACCGCGCCAGTAGCGGATGGCATCGTCGACCGTGCCGCCGGTTAGGAAGCTGGTGTTTTTCATGGCGTTAAACGCCGCGTCGTCGTCACCTTCGGCCGGGTCAACATTGTGGTTGGAGAACATCGAGTAGAAGTTCTTGAAGATATCGACATCGTATTTCATCACTCGCCGCTCGAACTCTTCCTGGGTCTTGGCGATACGTGTCTGGCGTACGATGTTCTGGCGCTCGCCGAGGATGAAATTGTGGCCGTGCTTGGCTGCTTCCTCGGTATACACCTGCGACAACTCGATGACCGCATCGGTGGGGTTGAAGTAGCACGGATGGAAACCGTGCTTGGCGCAGAACTCGATAGTAGCGCGGCTTTTGTGCACGCCGATGAAAACCGGTGGGTGAGGCTTCTGGTACGGTTTGGGCACCACGCAGATCGCCTGGATATTGTCGTTATCACCAACCTCGCCGGGTGCGCCCGCATCGCTCGCCAACTTGATTCCAGGATAATCAAGTACACCAGTGTCGATTGGGTATGGCGCTTGGTAGTGCTTGCCGTCGAGCCGGTTGAGCTCATTAGTCCAGCAGTCGAGAACCATCTCAACGCGTTCTTCGAAGATCTCCCGGTTCAACAGGTCGACGTCGCCGCCGTCCGACGTGGTTGCCATGGCGCCCGTGTGCTGGCCAAGAATATTGGTCCAGCGCGCCTGGTAGCCGCGGGCAAAGCCGACGAAGAACTTGCCGTTGGTTAGATGGTCGATGATCGCGGTTTCCTCGGCCACCCGGATTGGATCGTTGGTGCCGATCACGTAGCCAAGAGCACCAACCCGCATGTTGGTGATGTGGTTGGCCCAATAGGCGTTGAGCACGCCGGGATTGGGGCCGACCTCGTAGCCTTCCGAGTGCAGATGATGCTCGATAGTCGAGCAGCCCCACACGCCCATGGCGTCGGCTTCCTTGATGATGTCTGTCCATTCATGGATGACTTTGTGGTAGAGCTCGGAATTGGCGCCCAGCGGTCGCTTGGCCCTGCGGTCTTCTTCGCTGTCCGACGGCATCATCGGATATAGCTGAACGATGACTTTCGGAACTGCCATGATGTTGTACTCCCCGGATTTTATCGCGCGGCCATTATGGACCATCGGCTATTGGTTGCGAGTTTAGCGAAATCGAGTTACAGCGTGGGAATAGGAATTCCTGATATTGCCTATCCGGGATTCCTATATGCGTATGTCGGCGATAGTTACGACCACTCACGGGGGTACGCCGGAAATCACCGGCCCGCTCCCGTAGACACCCGCCGCTGTTACATTCGAGTGGAATGAAAACTGTCGAGCCAACCGCTTAGCCGCGCTGGCGCGCGCGGCACAACCGATGATACATTTACGTGCACGTTTTTTTGTTGAATTTTAAGTTCTGCAAAGAATGTAAGGGGCAGTAATAGCTGGGTTTTCGTAGAGCGCAAAGAATGACAATCGAGGTTGCCAAGGTCGAATTGGAAAGCGTTAGCGACGCATCGGGTCTGGCGGCGTGCATCGACGCCGGCCAGTTCAGTGCTGACGAGGTGGTCGCGGTAATCGGCAAGACTGAAGGCAACGGTGGGGTCAACGATTTCACCCGCATCCTCGCTGATCAGGCATTCCGCGCTACCCTGGCCGAACGCGGCAGCCGCGATGCCACGGCGCTGGCGCAAATACCCATGGTCTGGTCGGGTGGCTGCGACGGCGTGATCACGCCGCACGCCACCGTCTTTGCCCAAAACGATGCGACTGGTCCCGACAGCGAAGCCCGGCTGGTGATTGGCACAGCGATGAGCGAGGAATTACTACCCGAGGATATTGGCCGGCTGGCGATGGTAAAAAAAGTAGCCGACGCAGTACGCACCGCCATGGCTAATGCCGGCATCGACGGCCCGGCCGACGTTCACTATGTACAAACCAAGACACCGCTGCTCACTATCGATAGTGTCGCCGACGCGGCAAACCGTGGCCAAAGCGTAGCCTGCGAGGTGCACAACTCCATGGGTGTGTCGAACGGTACTACGGCGCTGGGTATCGCCGTTGCACTCGGCGAGATCGCCATGCCAACGGCCGAGCAGATATGTAAGGATCTCGACCTCTATTCCGCCGTCGCATCCTGTTCGTCGGGGGTAGAGCTGACCCAGGCCCAGATCGTTCTGCTCGGTAACCGCACCGGCGTCGGCGGACGCTACGCTATCGGCCACAGCGTCATGGCCGACGCGCTAGACATCGATGGTATATATGACGCCATCCGCAATGCCGGCCTTGACCTGCCAGTGCGGCCGCGTTCAGAGGACCTCGGTGGCCGGCTGGTCAACGTGTTCATCAAGTGCGAGGCCAACCACCACGGCCAGTTACGCGGGCGGCGACAGATCATGCTAGACGATTCCGACGTCCACCATCACCGCCATTCCAAGGGGGCGGTCGGGGGCGTCGCCGCCGCGGCCATCGGCGATCCGGCCGTGTACGTGTCGGTGGACGCCTTGCACCAGGGGCCCCATGGCGGCGGTCCGGTAATCGCCATTGTCGACCTTGGCTAGAGGCGTAAGGGCCAACCCCTTACCTTTGGCGATTACGTCATAGATTCAGTATTCTGGCACCCGAATTCATCAAAATCGGCAAGGAATAGTCACAAACAGACCACCCAGCGGAACAGGTGAACAACACGGCGAGCGTCACCGTCCCCCTTTAACGCATTAAAATCTACCGCAGAATGACGCGGGCCCTAATCGAAGAACACGAATGCCCGGCTCTCGATGCTTTCGCGTGGCGCCGGATCGGGCGAGCTTGTCGGATCCTCGAAGGCCGAGTGCAGCGCATAGCGCGCGGTGCCGTCCAGCAACGTGTCGTAGTTCTTGAATAGCAGGACCTCGTTGCGGGTCATGTGCGGAAAATAGAACCAGCGGTGATTGGCGTCGTAGGACGCATGACGAGTTTCGCTGCTGCGCGCGTATTCGAAGGACGGTTCGGCCCGGTGTGGCGCGCTGCGCACGATTTTGAGCAGCAAGCCGTCATTGACACTGCGGCCATCGCACATCGCCAGGGGCCACTGCTCGATCGGCTCGCTCATCGACCGCCAGACGTTGACTTGGGCAAAACGCCGGTTGAGCCTGGCGTCCGCATCATCGCCAAAGACGTCGCGCATCCGCTGCGCCGCCGACTGGGCCGTGTAATCGATGTGCGGCAGGGCAACCGGATCGCGCCAGTTGTACTTCTCCCGAACCGCGCTATTACTGGAACGGCGCGTATGGTCATAGACGGCCACCTCGGTAGCGCCGGCCACCCGGGCAATCAGCGTTTCGACCTCGGCCGTGTACGCCGCCGACAATTGCGCATTGTCAGAGAAATCAGTCACCTGGGTGACATGCTCGGCGAAGGCGAACCCCTCCACGTTGAGCGAAAAATTGTTCGGCAGCAGGCGCGCGTTGCGAATGGTCATCGCATGCGGCTCGCGGGTGCCTCGTATCGTGCCCTGGTCCCCAGGTGCATCCGACTGGTGGAAAACCGGCGTTTCGCCGGTATCGACGAGATAGAGGAACGGCACCTCAATTTCGGACGGTGCAGTAGCTTCTCGTACTTGGCTGTTCATGGCGAAACCTCCTAATAGTAGTCCCGATTTATTCAATGGGTGGCCGTTTCGTGCACATGTTATTGAGTACGAGAGCGAGTTTATGGTGCAGGGCACGGGGAAGTCTAGCAACGCCGTATGGCAGATTAGCCCCTAGCCGTGTGTGGATGGCTCTCTGATTGCAGGGATTTTGTTGGTGTGGCGCTTTGGTTGGGTGCAGTCTTGTGTCCCGCCTGTTGATGCGGTGTGTTGAACCGCTGACCTTGATGGTATTCACGGATTGGACCCCATCCTGCTTTACGGGCTGTTACGTCCTGGACATCCGGCGGGTTGTCCCTATCCTCGGTCTGACCGGTTTACTATCGCCTCTTA
>CAZHBA010000099.1:0-3071 GCA_964530225.1 uncultured Rhodospirillaceae bacterium
TCCTGATCCCAGTTATGGGTTAACTCGATGACAGCTTCATTGTCCTCGTCGCCATAGCCGACAAAAATATTGGTAAAGCGGCCACCTTCGAAATCTATGTTGCGTAGGACGCGCATACCGAGCAGGCGTGTATAAAAATCGATCGAGCGCTCGGCGTCCTTTACTCGGATCATAGTGTGAAGAAGCCGGTATTTATTGGTGCTGGCGATTCCAGTTTGCTGTGTCGCTGTCATTGTCTTGGCTGTCTTAAAATTGTGTTGCCGGATACCTTAGCGGAGTCTTGACCGAATTGCCGGTCTTAAAACTCGCCAATAATGCGTAACGTCTCTTTCGCCGCTCTCTCGCTTGGCGTCTCGCCGTCAAATGAGAGCTGACGCACTACCGCGATTTCAGCATCCATAATCTCGCGCCGCCGACTTTCGTTCTCAATCAACTCTTCAACCGCAGCCACGATCTTTTTCGACTTACAATCGCCTTGCAGAAGCTCTGGCAACACCTCCCTGTCCGCCAGGATATTGACGATGGCAGCGTATTTGACGTTCACCAACCACTTTCCAAGCCAGCCGGTCACCCGCGCGACTTTGTAGATGACAACGCTCGGAACGCCGGCACAGGCAAGTTCGAGCGTTGCCGTACCCGAGGCTGCTATCGCTACATTGGAGGCAACCATAGCGGCCGGCTTTTCAGCAACATCCGCGATAATCGTCGTAGGTGCGCCAGTCGAGGCTATACCTCGCACGTCCTCAAGAACCGTGGAAACCGCTGGGATAACGACATGTAAATTGCCATGGAGAGATGCCAATCGAGAAATCGATTCTGTGATAGCCGGCTTCAGCTTTTGCACCTCGGTGCGGCGGCTGCCGGGCAGTGCGCACAATACCAGAGCATCGGCGCCGATATCGTGGTTGGCGCGAAATGCCCGCCCCTCCTCAGCCGTTGCAGCTGTTTCCAAAACTGGATGGCCAACGAAGGTGCATGGCATATCTACAGTCTCGAAACAGGCTGGTTCGAAGGGGAATAATGCCAAAATATGGTCGACGTGCTTTTTGATCTTGCTAGCGCGTTTTGGCCGCCATGCCCAAACTTGGGGGGCGACGTAATGAATGCGTGGCCGATCGTGTGATTTCAAACGTCGCAATACGGCGAAGACAAAGCTCGGCGCATCGATGGTGACAATGGCATCGGGACGAAGCGTCTCAATTGCCGAGGCGACATCACGGATACGTCGTAGCAAGCGCGGTGCCTGGGATATCACCTCCAGCAGGCCCATAACGGCGAGCTGGCTATAGTCGAACAGGCTTTCGAGGCCCTGCGCCTCCATTTGCGGTCCACCAACGCCGGAGTATGTGATGCCTTGGCTCGTGGCGCTGTTTAGGGCCGCCATCAACCGGCCGCCGAGAGCGTCACCTGAAGGCTCGCCGGCGACGATAAAAATATGCAAACGATCGTTAGAAGTCGCCATACCTAGTTTGATGAGGCCTCGTTTTAGGCGGCGTCGTAATCGGAGCGATAATCGCCGGGATTAATACCAACGACAAATAGCCCAGCGGCATCAGCATCAGCGGCAACGTGGGCGAGGTCGATGATCAACGTTGCACCCGCCGCGATCGCGATACCAGCCAAACCCGCGTCAACAGCCCCAGCAACGGTCTTGGGCCCTATCGTTGGCAGATCGGCACGCGTCTCCTGCCCGGGCTTGGGTAATTTGACCAAAACACCACCGTGGCTTTCGCCCTGTAAGGCGCGGCAACGTAACAACAACGCCTCTGTTCCCTCTGCCGCTTCCACCCCCAAAACGACACCCTTACGAATAACAGCCGCCTGACCGATATCGAGTTTTCCAATTTGAAAGATGACATCGACGCCACGGGCAATATCGGCCACGTCTTCTGCTGTTGGGCTATGGCAGCCAAACGGGCCAGCGCCGGCGCACAAATCGGCGAGAATGGTATCGGCACCAACGACCCGGAACCCCTCTTCTTCCTCGAGTGAGCGCACAACGGCACCCAACAATCCGTTATCGCCCTTGCTCAACATGCCGCGGGCAAGAAATCG
Organism: uncultured Rhodospirillaceae bacterium; assembly: GCA_964530225.1. Lineage (GTDB taxonomy): Bacteria > Pseudomonadota > Alphaproteobacteria > UBA6615 > UBA6615 > CAZHBA01. The sequence continues at coordinate 2,056 of CAZHBA010000099.1, forward strand.
TGCGGCCCGGCGATCGGGACGTAATTCGGCCAAACTGGGACGCTGGACTGGACCGGCAAGGACCAGTTCCTCGCACTGCTCAGCCCGAAGGCGGCCGATTGCCTCTTCGACCGCTCCCAAACGGACCCAGACCTGGGGCGCTTCGCCAATAACGTTCGGGTCGGCCTGGCCCTCGAAGGCCAGGACAAAATACTCCCGGCCGCTCGACTTGCAAGCCTCAATAAGATCTCCAGGAAGCGGGCCTCCGCCCGCTAGGATGCCAAGTTTAGCCGCCATTTGCGGATTTAGGCTGCAGCACCGCGCGCGATGTCTCGGAACGGATAAACTCGACGATCTCCATAACCGCGCTGCTTTCGCCATACAGACCAACAACATCGTCAACCCGTTCGACGAGGGTCCCCTCTTGGGCGAACATCAAACGGTAGGCGGTACGCAAGGTCTGTATGTCATCGCGCGAAAAATCTCGCCGCTGCAGGCCAACAAGGTTTAAGCCGCGCAACCGCGCGCGCGCTCCCATCGCAGAGCCATAGGGGATGAGGTCCTGCTCAACCCCGGACATGCCGCCGACCATGGCGTGGGCACCGATACGAACAAATTGATGGACAGCGGCCAGGCCGCCGATAATCGCATAATCGCCAACTTCTACATGCCCACCCAAGGTAGCGTTGTTGGCCATGATGACATGGTTACCGATGACGCAATCGTGGGCCACGTGCGAGCCGATCATAAACAGACAATCGTCGCCGACACGCGTTTCCATGAGCCCCCCTTGGGTGCCCGGATTCATGGTAACATGCTCGCGAATTTGATTACGCGCGCCAACGATTAAGGTAGATGGCTCTCCCCGGTATTTGAGATCTTGCGGCCGCAAACCGATAGAGGCGAAAGGATAGATCACCGTCGCTTCTCCAATGGTGGTTCGTCCTTCGACAACCACATGAGATTGCAGGCAAACGCCATCACCCAGGGTGACCTCTGAACCGATGATACAATACGGACCAATTTGCACGTCGCTT
>CAZHBA010000100.1:0-42208 GCA_964530225.1 uncultured Rhodospirillaceae bacterium
GACTTGTCGCTACGCAGCGCGAATTCCCAACGTTTCCGCGAGTGGTTGTGGTTCGTGCGCATTATTTGATAGGGCCGCACGAGATAATTAACCGGCAACGTCCAGAAGTGGGCCAGCTTGGTGAACGGGAAGTAGGCGAACAGGGTCAGTGCCAGGAAGACATGGATCTGGGATAGCAGGCTAGCACCCTCCATCAACTCCGGTTCCGGCGAAAATGCCCAGATGCTCGCGAACCATGGCGCAGCCGAATAGGTAATCCCAAAGATCTCCTGGAAGATTACCTGATACAGGGCGATGCCGAGGATGGCGATGAGAAAAACATGGACCAGATAGTCGTCCAATTGGCTGCTCATAGCCCGGACCTCGGGGATGAAAATTCGCCGCGCCAGCGCGATCACCGAACCCGCTAGCGTCATCAGGCCGCCGATCAGCGCTGACCAGTAAAACACCGTTTCGACCCAGAAATCGAAGTCGAGCGCTCCGCCGACAAAGCCCGCGATGTGGCCGAGAAGCACCAGAAAAATACCCCAATGGAACAAATGCATCGCGTATCCCTGAAGTCTACGGCCGAATAGCCCGCTCGCCCGGGTGGTGATGGTATAGGGTCGAAACACCATGCGAATGATTGGCACGGTGAAGAATAATGTGAAGGCAACGTAGGGGTACACGCCCCAAAGTAAGTTCGTCATAGCTCTACCCAATTTTCTGGAGCTTCTGTGTTGGTTGCCGTCAAGCCGCGCAAGTTGACGGGAACCGGAGACCGGTCGGCTTCGGCGGCTGGTTGCCACTTCGGACCACCGGCCATGTGCGCGATGTCATCGGCCAACGCGACCCGTAGGGCCTCGAGCAGATGCGCGTAAGGGCTTTCGTATTTTCGCAGCGCCGAAAATAACGACTCGATAGCGTTGAGCAGCAGGCTCTCGACGAAGTAGCGGCGCAGTCCGATCTGGTCCGCTTCACTTCGTTCCAGGCTTAACCCGAGGAAATCGACGATCACCGGCAGGAAATCGGACATCTCGGCGCCGGCGAGTTCGACGCCGAAATGGCGGTAGATATTCGATAGCTCAAGCATGTAGCCGTTGCGGCCAGACATGCCGGCACCGCGGCACGATTCCGGTTCGCTGTAGAGATAAGAACCGAGATAAAGCGGTACCGGCGGTGCCAGTTCTAGCGTCGCCACATATTCTTCCGGACTTGCCGAGCCGGGGGCGTCGAGGAGGGCCTGGATTGGCTCGCGCAGCGCTTCCGGCGCATTGCCGAGGCGTATCATCTCGGCTTCGATAAGCGTCACGTCGCGCTCCTCGGGATAGACGAACAGCTCGGCGATCAAGCGGTAGGCCGAGGCCAGTTGGGTTTTGTCCATGCCCGGTACTCTTCGTTCGTCACCCATTAGCTGCCGACGCCTTGCTTCTGCCCGTGGAAGAAGCGCCGTCGCCGCGGCGCCGCGCCCGGCGTCAATTCGTCGAATCCGGTGTAGCCACGCTCGATGTAAGGTGCATTGTCGGTTTCTTCGGGCCGCGTCGTGGCGATGACAAAACGCTCATGGTAATGAGCCAACGCTAGCAGGCGGTGCATGTCGCGTGCGTCCTGTACGCTCAGCCCGACCTCGCGCAATACCGCGTCGTCGGCGACGCCTTCCACCCGCTCTGAGCGCCGGAACGCGCGCACAGCCAATAGACGCTTCAGGGCGATGGCAACCTCCTCCTCGTTTCCGGCCGCTAGCAGACGAGCGAGGTACTGCATCGGAATGCGGAATTCCTCGAGGTCCGGCAGAACGCTATCCTTGCCGATCATGTCGTAATGGCCGCGCTGTTCCACCGCGTTTGCCACTGGGCTCTCCGGCGGGATGTAGAACAGGCTGGGTAGGGTGCGGAACTCCGGATGGAGCGGCAACGCAATCTCCCACTCCTTGACCATGCGGTAAACTGGCGATCGCCGGCAGGCATCGAGCCAGGATTCGCTAATGCCCTGGCTCAGAGCCACTTCGATGACCGCCGGATCGTTGGGATCGAGGATGATATCGCGGTGCAGCCGGACCAGTTCGGCCTCGGTGGCGTTCGCCGTCTCGGCAACCCGATCCAGATCGTAGAGTAACGGGCCCATGTAGCGGATGCGTCCGGGGCAGGCCTGGAAGCAGGCTGGCGGCTGGCCGGTCTCGATGCGCGGATAGCACAGTAGACACTTCTCCGATTTGCCGGTGCGCCAGTTGTAGTAGGTCTTCTTGTAAGGGCAGCCGGAAATGCAATAGCGCCAGGCGCGGCAACGGTCTTGGTCGATCAGCACCACGCCGTCCTCCTCGCGCTTATAGGCGGCACCGCTGGGACACGCGCCGACGCACGCCGGGTTGAGGCAGTGATTGCAGATGCGCGGTAAGTACATCATGAACGAGTCGCGGAACGACAGATAAACCTTGCGCGCTTCGTCCGACATGTCGGTGAAGTTATAATCGTGCTTGCCGGTGCCGTCCTCATGGGTGCCGGCGGCGTTGTCTTCCCAGTTTACGCCGTAGGTGAGGTCGATATCCTCCTCGCCGGTGATCTGCGACTTTGGCCGTGCCACGGGCTGGGAATATTTCGTCGGCGTCTCGGAGTGTAGGTCTTCGTAGGTGAAGGTGAACGGCCCCTTGCCGTAATAGTCCTCCATCTGCGGCATGACCGGGTTGTAGAACAAGTTGATCATTTCCCAGAACCGCGACGATACGCGCAGGCTGGGCAAGTTCCGGCCTGGCCGGTGTTGCCAGCCGCCGCGGTATTTGTCCTGGTTTTCCCATTCCTTGGGGTAGCCGATACCGGGCTTGGTCTCGACATTATTCCAGAACATGTATTCCGCGCCTTCACGGTTGGTCCACACGTTCTTGCAAGCGAGTGTGCAGGTGTTGCAACCCAGGCACTTGTCCAGGTTAAACACCATCGCCATCTGCTGTTTGATCTGCATGGTTACGCTCCCAACGCCAAGTCTTTTTCTTGATAAATAACCTTGCGACCGTCCTTCTCCATCGGCTTTTTACGGATGAAGACAGCGCAGTCGCGTTCGGACGGGCTGGTGCCCCAGTAGTTGAGGAAGTACGTCCAGTTGGCGTAGCCCCCAACCATGGTGGCCGGGTTCATCATGATCCGCGTCGGCGCGTTGTTGTTACCGCCGCGCAGGTCGCTAACCCCACGTTCGCGCGCCAGCGACGAGAACGGAACGTTTACGTGGCGTTCGCTCGAGTGATACATAATTGTGGTGTCGCGGGGTACGGTGTTGCTAACCGCGGCGCGGGCAACGACGATGCCGTTTTCGTTGTAGACCTCGACCCAATCGTTGTCTTCGACACCGATCTCGGCCGCGTCCTCGTGATTGATCCACACTGTCTGGCCGCCGCGGAACATGTTCAGCATGTGCCAGGTGTCCACGAACATGGAGTGGATCTGCCATTTTCCGTGCGGCGTGAGAAAGCGGAATACCTTCGAGTTTGGCTCCATCTTGCTGGTCTGCGCATCGCCGATCTGAACCATGTCGACAGGCGGCTTGTAGGTCGGTAGGTGTTCGCCCAGTTCGCGGTAGATGCGGTGGTCGAAATAGATCTCCTGCCGGCCAGTCAGCGTATGCCAGGGTTTTAGCGTCTCGATGTTCATCGTCCATGGACAATAGGTCCGCCCCGGACTCTCGATCGCCGACCAGTGGGCTGACGTCATACTGCGCCGCGGCTGCGAGATCAGATCGGGATAATGATGGCGCACCTCGCGGTCGCCCTCGATCAAGTGGGTCAACTCCAGCCCGGTCTGCTTCTCCAACGTCTCGAAGAACTTGTGGGAAATCTCGCCGTCGCTTTCCGGCGACATGCGCAAGATGACTTCGGACACTTGCTGGGCCGATTCAAGCGAAACCCGGCCGTCCTTCTCGCCGACTAGGTAGCTTTCTTTCATCTCCTCCACAGCTTCGCTAAGATCGATCGTGATCCCCTTGGCGCCGTAGCCGTCGGGTTCGCAGACCTTCGGGCCGAGGGTCGTGTACATATCGGCAACCTTGGTGTAATCGCGCGTCACTACTTTCACCTTGGGGAAGGTCTTGCCGGGAATCGGCTCGACCTCGCCGGTCAGCCAGTCGGTCATCTCGCCCATGGGCTGCGCCATTTCGTCGGGCGTATCGGTGATCATCGGCAGCATCACCAAATCCTCGATCGGCTCGGGAAGATGCGTTTCGGCCAGTTTACTGACCTGCTGGGCGATCAATTTGAAGACCTCCCAGTCATGCTTTGTTTCCCAGGCTGGGTCGTGGGCCGGTGTGAACGGGTGGAAGAACGAGTGCAGATCGGTGCAGGTGAGGTCGTATTTCTCGTACCAATGCGCTGTCGGCAGGACGATGTCAGAGTAATTGGCTGACGAATCCATCCGCAGGTTGACGTTGTAGACAAGATCGAGTTTGCCGAGCGGCGCTTCCTCGTGCCATTCGAATTCGTCGATCAATTCCTTGGAGCGGTCTTCGCCGAGCACGTTGTTATGGGTGCCCAGCAAGTGCTTCAGGTTGTACTCGTGGCCGCGCATCGAAGTACCGAACAGGTTGCCGCGATAAATCCACAAAACCTTCGGGTGGTTCTCTTCGGCATCGACGTCGTTGAGCGCGAATTTGAGGCCGCCGTCCTTGAATTGTTTGGCGACCCAGTCCGCCACTTCCTGTTCGGTCTTGCAGCCCGCCGCGCGGGCTTCCTTGATGACCTCGAGAGGGTTCTTCTTGTCGAGCTGCGGATAGAAGGGCAGCCAGCCGTTACGTACCGCCAGGCTGTTCATGGTCGCGGCATGGCGGCCCTTGGCCGGAAATTTCTCCGCCCACGGCGCCCAGAGGGGGTCGAGCGCCATACCGTCGTAACGGTATTGGTCGGTGTGGAAGTAGAAGTAGGATGTCGAATTCTGGTGACGCGGCGGTCCGCCCCAGTCGGCCGCACCGCCCAGGGTACCGATGGCCGCGAAGGGACGGATTTTCTCCGTGCCCACATAGTGCGCGAAGCCGCCGCCATTGACGCCCATACACCCGGTCAAGACTCCCATCACAGCCTGGGCGCGGTAGATCAGCGAGCCGCCGTGATACCAGTGTAGGATACCCGAGCCGGTAATGAACAGGCACTTGCCCTTGGTCTTTTTCGCCGTGTCGGCCCATTCGCGGGCAACCCGCAGAACCAGTTCGCGGTCGACGCCTGTTTCCTGCTCTTGCCATGCCGGTGTGTAGGGCCGCTCGGCATCGTCGTAATCGGTCGGGTAGTTGCCACCCAGGCCGCGGTCGATGCCAAACTGCGCCAGCATCAGATCGTAGGCCGTGGTCACCCGAATCGTCTTGCCGTCGGCCGTGGTCACGGTCCGCGTCGGCACGCCGCGCGAGTTGCCAGTAGCCATCCGTCCTTTGTCCGGGGTGGTGCCGAGCTCGGTGTCGAAAGTGTCGGTGAAGTCGGCGAATTTAACCTGCACCGCATCGTGGTCGCTATCGAGGCAGGTCAGTAGCGGATCGAAGGCCTGGCCGGTGGTGACATCTTCGTTCTTGAGGTTCCACCTTCCTTGTTTTTCGTTCTCCCAACGGAAACCGACCGAACCGCCGGGTAGCCGGAGGTCACCGGCGGCATCGAACATCGGCATTTTCCACTCGGCGTTTTCTTCGCCGGCATATTCTGCGATGTCGCTGGCGCGCAGGAAGCGACCCGAGAGGTATTCGCCGTCGTCTTGTTCGTCGAGCACGACGAGGAATGGCAGGTTGGTGTACTGTTTGGTGTAATCGGTGAAGTAAGGCGTCTTCGTCTCGACGTGGAACTCCTTGAGGATCACGTGGATGCACGCCAGGATGAAGGCGGCGTCGGTACCCGCGCGTGCCGGCACCCACAGGTCGGCGAACTTGGTAATATCGGCGTAGTCGGGCGATAGGTTGACGATCTTGCCGCCGTTATATTTGTGCTCAGATGCAAAATGGGCGTCGGGCGTGCGGGTCATCGGCAGGTTCGAGCCCATGACGATCCAGTAGGCGCTCTGGTACCAGTCGGCCGCTTCGTGCACGTCGGTCTGGTCGCCCCACATCATCGGCATGACGTGCGGCAGGTCGTGATACCACTCGTAGAAGCTGAGCATGGTGCTGCCCAGGATGTTGGACAGACGGTGGCCGGAAAGGAAACTGACCATACTCATCGCCGGGATCGGCGAGAACGAGGCTAGATGGTCGGGCCCGTATTTCTTGATCGTGTAGATTTTTGCCGCGGCGATGATCTCGGTTGATTCGTCCCACGTCGTGCGGCGCCAGCCGGCTTTGCCGCGGGCTTGCCGGTAGGCCTTTGAGCGTTCCGGGTTTTCGACGATGGCGGCCCAGGCGTCGACCGGATTTTTCCCGGCCTCGCGTTCGGCACGGTAGAAGTCGAGCAGTACGCCGCGCACATAGGGATATTTCGGCCGCACCGGGCTGTAGGGATACCAGGACGACGAAATACCGCGTTGGCAACCGCGCGGCTCATAGTTCGGCGTGTCGGAATTGATCTGCGGCCAGTCGGTTTTTTGCAGTTCCCAGGTGATCAGGCCGTCTTTGACGAACACCTCCCAAGAGCAAGACCCCGAGCAGTTGACCCCGTGGCTGGTGCGCGTTGACTTATCGTAGGCCCAGCGGCCGCGATAAAAGCTCTCCCAGTTCCGGGGCTCATCGAGGACGCGAAACCACCGCGATCCGCTGCCGTTACTTTTGCCGTTGGCCATTGATCAAACCTTTCCTTCAAACGCTGTTTCCGTAAGAGCTAACTCCTCAAGACGTAGCCGCGGTAGAATGCGTCCACGAACGGTCGAAAGTCCTGTACCGTTCCATAGACGGCGACGACGGCCTTGCGGTCCATGTCGTAAACCAGGTTGACGGCTTCCGAGCGGCCGACCGGATGAGTACGCGCCGCCCCGTCATGTTCGACCTGGTCGTCCTGCATCGCCTGGATTGAGCCGTACACCAGCCGGGCCGGATGGATCTGCCACCACACCCGGAAGTCCCAGCCGCCGATTTCCAGATTGGCGGTGCCCGACTTGGCGTCGGGATCGTGCGGGTCGATCTCCCATTGGCAGACCGGTAATTCGCCATCGTAGATGTCGCTGCGCGGACCGCCGAGCGGCTCGGGGCCATCTTCGTCATAGCCGGCGTCTCGCGCCAGGTCGGGACGTTGCATCTCGCGGCCGATCGGGTCGGGCTGCGGCACCACACCGTCTTCCAGCATTTCCGCCTGCAACGGCGTCATACCGCCATTGCTGAGCGTGCCAGTGCCGGCAAACGGGTCGTGGCGTTGAATATCAATCTGCGTGAAGCCACCGGCGCTAGCTAAAGTGTCGCGAATTTCGACTTCCATCTGAGCGACTTTAGTTTGATTGGTGGTATTGGGGGCGAAGTGAACGGTGACACAAGGTCCGTCGATTTCGATGTCTTTGACAAAACCCACCGCAACGATGTCGCGACGAAACCCCGGATACTCCACGCCACGTAGCAGGCCAAGTACCCGCTCGGCTTTGTCGTTAGCAGTCGTCATATTATGACCATCGTGGTCTATCACTGTGTCACACAACGTACCCGTCGCCGGTGTCAGCGTAGTGTCAGGGGTACGGTTGGAAAGTTTGACACCTAAACTTTTCTACAGCGGTAGAGCTGACATACATATGCGTCATAAAACCGCAGATGCGTCATAAAACCGCAGATGATGAGATCATTGCGTCGCACACGGAAATCCGGTCTTGTAGAGGGGTGCCGGCAAAGGCATTCGACAAAGCCTTTTCGACAATATTTTCTCCGGCTATCGGCGCCAACTCATCGACGAACTGGCCGTGCTTGGTGTCGCGGTCGAAAAGAATCCCCGCTCGGCCCTAGTGCGTAACTTGTATGACCGGGCTAATCGCTTCCCGGACGGCCTTAAGCAATTTCTTTGCCTGTGCGATGGCGGTGTCTGCATTGGCAACGGCGAACGGCCCCACCAAATATTAATTTTGGATATCGATCAGAATGAGGCATGCACTGTCCACTTTCGCCGGCCCAAGATCTGCGACGGCTAGTTGCCGGAGCTTTTTGGGCCCGGACATTTCACTCTCCCTTTGCGCCAAGGAGCGGCCTATCTAGAGCGCGCCGCTCCGCGCCGTGCCGCGCCCGTGTTCTTGGCGTTGGGATTTGAACCCGGACTTTTTATCGTACCTGGTCCCGGATCAAACTTCCCCGGCTGGACTTTTTGCTCCGGTTGGTCGGCATTGGCTTTTCGTTTTTTGGCTTTCTTCGCTGCGTTCGCCTTCGCCCGTTGGCGGGCCTTTGCTTTGGTCATGTGCTTTTCGCTTTCCAAGAAACTGCCGTTCAAAGTTAGATTTTATCATTACCGGGCTGATTTGGGTCAAATCTACGGCACATATTCTGGTTTGTGGCGGCGGTAATTGGTGTTTTTATGCAGCCCTTCGCCGGTCAAAAAACGAACCCGAAAGTTTAGCGCAAGAATAATCTAGTGATGATTTAGGTGGTCTAAAAATTGTGCTAGTAAGAAATCTCCTTGTCCTCATGAACGACCAGCACAGCCGTAATTATTTCGGTTGCTATGGGCACCCAATTGTCAAGACACCCAATCTTGATACTTTGGCGGAAAGTGGTGTGTGGTTTACCAAAGGGTATACCAACTCGCCCCTTTGCGTACCTGCCCGTGCCGCCTTGGCGACTGGAAAATATGTCCATGACATCGGGTTTTGGGATAACGCCATAGCCTATGAGGGATCTGTTCCCAGCTGGGGGCATTGCTTGCAAGAGGCCGGAATTTCGGTGATATCCACCGGCAAATTACATTACCGGTTCGAAGATGATCCTACCGGTTTCGACGAGCAGGTTATTCCCATGCATATCGCCAATGGCGTCGGCGATTTGATGGGATTGATACGGCCGAACCTGCCCGAACGTAAACAGTGCCAGAAATATTCCGAGGAGATCGGGCCGGGAGATACCGCATATACCGCCTACGACCGGAAAATCTCGGCGAAAGCTTGTGATTGGCTTGGCGCGCGGGCCGGACAAGCCGACGGCAAGCCGTGGGTGCTGTTCGTATCTTTTATTGAGCCGCATTTTCCGTTGATCACGCCGCAGGAATTTTTTGACCTCTATTCGCTAGGGGATATTGCACCGATCAAGCCCGCCGATCCCGACCTGATGGAACATCACCCGTGGTGGCGGGCTTTCAATAACTGCAATACGTTTGACCGCTACTTCAAGGATGACGAACATCGGGAGATCGCAATCGCGTCCTATATGGGGCTGTGCACCCATGTCGATACGCAAATCGGCAACGTGCTCGCCAGCGTCAAAGACAATGGTTTCGCCGATACGACCAACATCGCTTACATGAGCGACCATGGCGACTGCATGGGCGCGTGCGGCATATGGGGTAAAAGCGTGATGTACGAAGAATCGGTTGGCGTTCCGATGATGATGTCCGGCCCCGACGTGGCGGGCGGCAAGGTCGTTCAAACGCCAGTCTCTCTGATCGATATGTTTCCGACAATATTGCACGGCGCTGGCGTCGAAATCCCGGATCAATTCGAAGCGCTTCCGGGCCGATCCCTATTCGATATTGCGGCGGAACCCGACGACGATGCCCGCATCGTTTTCAGCGAATACCATGGCGCCGCGGCGACATCCGGCGCCTATATGCTGCGGGATGGACGATATAAGTATATCCACTATGTCGGTTTTGAGCCGAAACTTTATGACCTCGACAGCGATCCCGAGGAGATGTCCAACCTCGCGGCCAAATCCAAGTTTCAAACTGTTGTAGCTCGGTATGAAAAACATCTGCGCGACATGATCGACCCGGAGGCTGTTAATGACTGCGCGCTCGCCGACCAGACGGCAGTAATTGAAGGTTATGGGGGTGTGGAAAAATGCTGGGCAAGGGCGTCATTGCTAACACGCCGGTGCCAGGGGGGCTTAGAATTTTTGGGCTTTAGAACAAGCTAATTTCGAATGTTTAGTACTGCTTTTGGGGCAGGTGATGCTGGATGGGATAGACGAAAATACGATCGAGATGGTGGGGCACAATTATCCCTTTTTTCGCCATGTGACGGGCGTCAGGGATGGTTTAGATCTCCAATACAAACCTTTTGGTGCTCTTTAAGCCTTCAAACCGGTGCTTGAAAATCTACCCTTTCAGGTCAACGAATTTTCGCTTGCCAACTACACGATGATGCGCGACCGCGGCATTGAATGGATGACCGCAATTCCGGTGTTCTTGAACCGTGCTTTCCGGCACGGCTCACTCTATGTGCGCCGAGGTAGCGATCTCACCCACCCGCCGGATTTGCGTGGTAAAACCATTGGTGCCCGCGAATATACCCAGACCGCTGGCGTCTGGTGGCGGGGCACTATGATCGATGAGTATGATCTGCACTGGACCGATCTCAACTGGGTCGCTGGACCGAAACAGCGCTTCGTTCCGCCCGACGAAGCTTCGGTGCGAACGGTCGAGGGCAATTTGGAGCAGATGGTAGTCGACGGCAAAATCGACGCCTTCCTCGCGCCCTTCACAGAGGACAGCAAGAAAGCCGAGGACGAACGGCAGCTCCGACCGTTAATGCCCAACACCGAAATAGCCGAGCGTGATTATTTCGCCCGCACCCGGATTTATCCGCTCAACCACGCCGTGGTCATCCACGAAACCTGCCTCGCCAAACATCCGGCGGCACCGAAAGCGCTGTTCGACGCTTACTGCGCTAGCAAGAAGCAGTTTTACGCTGATGGCGGAAACCTGAACCCGTGGGGAGACCAGGGAGGAGATGCGGGGGGAGATGATTTTATCCCCTTCGGTCTGACCAAAAAAAACCGCGAGATTATCGCAACGCTCTGGCGCTATTTGGTTGAACAAAAACTGATCAGCCGAATTCCCGATATGGATCCGTTATTCGCCGATGGCGCGGCGGGCTTTGTGGACGACTAGAGAGTTTATATATGGCTAATGGCGAGGTTCCGTTTTGCCCGCCGCCTATCTGCTCGACTGGATGGACGAGGTAACGATCAAGAAAATTCTCGTCGACAACCTGGAAAAGCTGTTCGAGTTTTAAACGCTGGCGAACAATCAGGGAGCGCGTTCAAGGCAATGGATAAAAAAATCGCCGTGCTTACGACGGGTGCCAACGGCAGTTGTATTGCGGCGGATCTCATCCGCGCCGAGCTTGATGTTTCGATGATCGACCAGTGAGCGAAACATGTCGAAGCGATGTGCGCCAACGGCCTAACGATCACCACCGACGACGACGAATATAATGTGGCGGCGAAGGCCTATCACCTGTCCGACGTTTGCACCCTGAACGAAAAATTCGATGTCGTGCTGCTCACCTCGAAGGCCTATGATTCGCGCTGGCTGACCGAGTTCATCAAGCCCTATCTTGCCGATGACGGACTGGTGGTGGCGGTGTAGAATTGTATGACGGCGGAAATGACCGCCGACATCGTTGGACCTGCGCGCACGGTCGGCTGTGTCGTCGAGCTGTCGTCGCAGTTGTTCGACCCCGCCAAAATCCGGCGCAACACCGACACGAGCCAAACGTGGTTCGGGCTCGGCGTGTTCGACGCCGCCCACGAAGACCGGGTGAAGGACGCCGCCGAGGTGCTGCGCCACGCCGGCGAGGTGGAGATTACCGACGATATCATTTCAGCGAAGTGGATGAAGCCGATCGTTAACGCCATGACCATGGGCCTGAAGGCCATCCTTGGCGCCACCAACGAGCAGGCGTTTAAACTGAACGGTGCGCGCGAATTGTTTTTGCGCGCCGGTGAGGAGGCGTTGGCGGCCGGCCAGTTGCTCGACTACAAGGTGGTGCCGATCTTCGGCCTCAAGCCCGAAGATGTGGAGAACACCAACAATCTGCTCGAGACCCTACTGGAGAAAATCACCCGCGACGTCGGGCCGACGGCGATCAACACCGTGCTGCAGGACCACATGAAGGGCCGCTACAGCGAGATCGACTTAATCAACGGGCTGGTTGCCGATGAAAGCGCTAAAAATGGGCTCTCAACGCCGGTTAGCGACGTACTGATCAATTTAACCCGGCGCATCCATACCGGCGAGCTAGAGCCCGATCTGGCTAATATAGATCTAATCCGCCAGGAGCTGGACACTTAAAAGCGAACATACCTGCCCGTCGCTTGCCGATCTTGTCTGCACGCGCAGTGTGGCTGAGGCTTCCGGATGATGTGCCATGGTGAGATACCCGTTATGGTGAGATACCCGTTGAGGTATCGCGAAGCTGTTGTAGTTGTTTGCATCGGATAGATGAACTAAAGAGAAACTGTCTGCAGCAAAGGCGATACACACAAGCTACAACTTTATTAGCTAGGCCGGATTGGTCGACACTTGCAATACGGAAATGACTTCTATCGCCCAAAGTTCTTCGCCTCCCGAATTATCGCCTCCCCGGTGGACCGGCCTCGAGATGGCGGTGCTGTTACCGTGTTATAACGAAGCGGCGACGATTGCTGACGTCATTGGCTTGTTTCAGGAGCTACTTCCCGAGGCCCACATCTTCGTTTACGACAACGCATCCACCGACGAGACGGCGGCGCGGGCGCTTGAAGCAGGTGCAACGATCCGTCACGAACGCGAACGTGGTAAAGGTAATGTTGTGCGCCGAATGTTTGCCGATATTGAAGCCGATGTTTATGTGCTGGTCGATGGCGACCTTACCTACGATGTGACGGATGTCGCTGAGCTGGTTAATAGACTGCTGAATGGTCATCTGGACATGATCGTAGGTGCCCGCAGGCCTCACGATGATCGTGCGTTTCGCCGTGGACATAGCTTGGGAAACCAACTTTTCAATTGGGCTGCTAACTTACTGTTCGGTAGCAGTTTCCGGGATATTTTTTCTGGCTATCGCGTGCTCTCGCGCCGCTTCGTAAAATCGTTTCCAGCGGTATCAAAGGGTTTCGAAATAGAGTTGGAACTGACCGTGCATGCAGTTGATCTACGGGTGCCGGTGGTCGAGGCGCCTGTACCCTACCGGCAACGCCCATCTGGTTCACACAGCAAACTCCGCACCATTCCCGATGGAATGCGCATTTTCTGGACGTTGTTTCTATTATGCAAGGAAGTGCGGTCGCTTGCCTTTTTCAGCGCCTGGGCGGCCTTGTTCGTAGTCATTTCGCTCATGCTCGGCTATCCGCTGGTTACCACCTTTCTGCAAACTGGCTTGGTCCCTCGATTCCCGATAGCCATTGTAGCAACTGGTCTGATGCTGTTTGCGGTAGTCAGCGTAGCTTGCGGTTTCATACTCGATAGCGTCGGAAAAGGCCGTCACGAGGCGAAACGGTTACAGTATTTGCGTCTAGGTGCGCCACCGGAAATCAACTCCAGCAAATGATCGGTCCGTAGTTAGTAGTTATAGGTTTTGCGACGATAATTTGATGAGCGAAAGCGACCCCCCCTCAACGGCCGACGATATGACCGATCGTCCACAGAAGCGACGCGGTTTGGCCTTTGTATTGATGTTGCTAGTCGCTATCGCTAGTACGCTGGCACTTGGTCTGTACGGCGAGCGGCCGGAAGATCCCGACTATTCGGATGCCAGTGACTTTCTTGCTTCCGCATATCACATCGCGAACTATGGCACGTTCGTTTTGGCTCTGACTGAAGAACCCTATAATCCGGGAATGGGGCGCGAACCCGGCTACTCACTGTTCCTTGCCGGATTGATGAAATTGGATCCCACCTTTCGCGAGTTTTCCCCGGTTTGCATGGCCGACAAATTGGATTGCCGGCATTTTTATGGCGTACCCCAATGGGCGAACGCCGCGCTGGTCTCGGCATCTGCCGTACTTGTATTTCTAACTGTAAGTTTAATGTACGGGAATTTGCTAGCTGTTTGGGTTGCTGGTGCGCACATATGGCTTAACCACGAATTTCAGAACGATTTGTTCTATCTGATCTCCGACTACCTAGCGGTATTCCTCACAGCGTTAACAAGTTTTGCTGCTGCTTGGGCATGGAGACGTAACTGGACATTGGCTTGGACAGCACCAGCAGCTGCGCTAGCAGCATTGACTCTAACCAAGTCGATTTTTCTCTATCTTGCCGTTCCATTGTTTGTGCTTGTGTTGGCGTTTGCCCTGATTCGACGGGTACAACGCCGGTACTTGCTAACTATTCTCGTTGTCTCTGGAATTGTTTATGCGGTGCCGGTTGGTGGTTGGATGACGCGCAATCTTTTCGTCGGTGGTGAGTTCGGCGTGACTCATTCTCGTGACGGCGTTGCACTGTCGACCCGTGCAATATTCAACCGGATGACACCGCAGCAGTTTGCAGCCGCCTTGGTTTACTGGACACGCGGTTTCGGTGACAGCTTGGCTAAGAGCGTTTTTCCCGAAGACACCTGGCAGCGATTTGAACTTTATAATCCCGACGGTTTTTATTTGCGTGGTCAACACGGCTATGGCGAGCGCGTTCGGGAATTAATTGCAAAAGAGCCTCAATTAACTGTTAAATCGGCCCAAAACGAGATCGACCGGCAACTCGTTACGTCGATCATCACGAATTTACCAGTCCATGCGGCGACAACCTTGCCCTTGTTTTATCGTGGTATCTGGATCGACGAATTCATAATCTTCAGTTTTCCAGCGCTTGTTTGGCTAACTATTCGTGCCTTACGTAGGCGGAATTGGATATTGCTTTTAGTGCTCTCGCCGGGGCTGTTTTCTTTGACCTTCTATCCGATTTTCAGCCTCAATATTCCGCGATATCAAATGACGGCGTTGCCAGCGTTGGCACTGGCTTTGGGATTTGCCGTAGCGCACCTCGGCGCATATCTTCGCCGCTGGCGGGCAGCCCGCAAATTGTCGGTACGTTGAAGGTAAAATGACGGGCGATCGCGACGATGTTAGCTCGCTCTATAATGTGAACCGGTCGAACACCTGGCCGAAGCGTCAGCGGTGGTACAACACGTCCTTGTAAACACCTGATTTGTAGAGCGGGTCGCCGTCTAATAGTGCGCGGCCGGCATCCAGATCCGGTAAATCGAACGGGGCGATTACCTGTTGCGCAACACCTTCGTGATGGTAGTCGTCGCGCCTGTTGTACGACTGGCCGTAACCAAGGGTAATGCAATGAAGTGTTCGGCGGGCGCCGGCAGAATCGGCCACCACATGCACCAGGACTGCGGAATGCCATGCAATAGGACTAATGTTCGCCGGCACCGGCTTCAACGAAATGCCCGCGTAGGGTCTCACCGTCATCGGGTGCCTCGGCGAACCGGTGGATCACCGTGAGGCCACCGATGTCTTCGCTGCCGCCATCGCTGTTGGCGGGTAATGGTGCGATGTCGTGATCGGAGATTTTGGCCAAGACAGCGGCCATTTAGCCGCTTTCGTCAGCGCCATCGGTTAGGAGTCTCTGCGCCCGTTCTGGTAGCGGTGTGTAACTTGGGGCATATTCGGTTTACCGAGCTCGGGGTTGAACTTCAAAGAGCAAAAAGTGACAGTTTGTTCGGCGCTTATGTTTCTGAAGTTTGCTGCATTTTGCAGAGTTACGCGAGGATGGCGAGCGAGTCACTGGGCTGTGAATAGCGAAAGTTTGAAGTGACCCAAGCGCCGGGTGATCATGTGGCTGGAAGTGTTAAATGGTGGGACAGAAGACAATGGCGAAGTCAAAACGCGGCCGCGGCCGGGGTAAAAGCAAAAGCCGAAAAAAAGGCCAGTCGCAATCGCGCCCTATCAACTGGGGCCCGAACGTTAGCAGCAAGCAGCGCACCCGCGACCGCTTGATCGTCGTTGTTGTTATAGTGGCTACCATCATCGGAGGTGGCTGGTTTTGGTGGAGTCAAACCCAGGCCATGTCTGTATTCGAAGATCTTGCCGCCGCCGGCGCCAGCACGCTCGATCGGGTGCGGACCGAGTCGTCGGCCGGCAATGATCATCTGCCGATCGGCCAGCGCATCACCTATCCATCACAATTTCCCACCTCGGGGGCGCACGATCCACGGCCAATCCGTGGCGGGTTTTATGATGAACCCCAATGGCCGGAACGCCTGGTCCATTCCCAGGAACGTGGCAATATCGTTATTTATTATGATCAGCTCAATCCCGCCGACAGAGATCTGTTGAAGGATTGGACCAGCCTTTATACCGGCCAGTGGGACGGTGTCGTCGCGACGCCGATGCCCGGTATCGGACGGCGCGTTGTGCTTGTCGCCTGGACCAAGCTGCTACGCCTGCGCAAGTTCGACGCAGAATCCGCCGCCGCCTTCATCGACGCCTACCGCGGCCGCGGGCCCGAGCAACGGGTGCGCTGACAGCGGGACCTATTTGTTCGGATAAAAATTTCGCCTCGATAAAAAAAGTGTGCCGGTATGACAATCGTCACATTGGCGTCAGCGTTTGCACCCCAAATGTAGATCATGAGCACGAATTTACATCCGATGCCGAGCGGGAGAGCCCTGATCGGTGCTTGATCTCACGCCGTGTCGACGGCGCCCAGTTGGTGTTCACCGCCAAGGTTGACGGTATCGTGAGTTATACGGCCACTTTTGCACCATGCCTGACGCTGGGCACTGACATGCTGTTTTCGGGCTTAGCAATTTCCCATCACAGTGACGGCAAGACCTACGGTAAAACACCGGGCTAAATGGGCAACCGCACCCACGTGCAAATATTTACTGGATTACCCGACGATAAAGCGTGGACGGTGGTGACTAGGTAAAGTCTCGGCCAGCCTAAACTTAGACGGGGGCTCCTATCAGAGCCCCCGTTTTATTGTCTAGCTACGAATGGAACCTGTCTTCCAGCCCGGTCCAACACTGGTAGTAGTCGGTCTGAAGCTGTGGGCACTGAAGCGCAAATACGGTTGGCCGCACAGCGAACTTGGTCTCGAACATGAAGGCCATGGTATCGCTAAGATTCTGCGGAACCAGTTCGGCCTCAGATGCTACATTGAAGGTGTCGGCGTCGGGACCATGGCCGGCCATGCAATTGTGCAGGCTGGCGCCGCCGGGCACGAAGCCTTGGGCCTTGGCATCATAGACGCCGGTGATCAGGCCCATGAACTCGCTCATATAGTTGCGGTGGAACCAAGGCGGCCGGAAAGTGTTTTCGGCAACCAACCAGCGTGGCGGGAAAATAACAAAGTCGATATTGGCCGTGCCTGTCTGGCCCGATGGCGAGGTCAGCACGGTGAAGATCGAGGGATCAGCATGATCGTAACTCACCGTGTTGATGACCATGAAGTTGGCTAAATCGTATTTATAGGGCACGTAATTGCCGTGCCAGGCGACGACGTCGAGGGGCGAGCGGTCGAGCTCGGTCGCCCACAGGTTACCCTGAAACTTGAACACCAACTCGAAAGCGCCGCTGCGATCTTCGAAGGCGGCGACCGGGGTCAAAAAGTCGCGCGGGGCGGCCAAGCCGTTAGCGCCGATGGGGCCGAGTTCGGGCAGGCGCAGCAACTCACCGTAATTTTCGCAAACATAGCCGTGCGATGGCCCGTCCGGTAGGTCGACTCGGAATTTGATGCCCCGCGGCACCACCGCAATTTCCCCGGGGGCCACTGCGAGGACACCCAGTTCGGTATGCAGTACCAGCCGGCCTTGTTGTGGTACCAGCAGCATTTCGCCATCGCTGTTTTGCAGGAAGCGGTCTGCCATCGACTGGTTGGCGGTATACAGGTGGATTGCGACGCCGGAGTGTCCGCCCACATCACCGTTACCGCCCATGGTGATCAGCCCACCGATAAAGTCGGTCGGTGCATCAGGCACCGGTAGTGGGTCCCAGCGCAGTTGATTTGGCGGCGGCGGCACCTCATCAAAAGGTGCGGTGCACAGTAACCCGCTGGTGGTCTGCCGGTACGGTGGATGCTTGGCCGATGGCCGGATGCGGTAGCACCAGGTGCTTTTGTTATCCGCCCGTGGTGCCGTGAAGGCGGTACCGTTGATGCCTTCGGCATAAAGTCCGTGCGCGACCTTTTGTGGCGAGTTCTGACCGCGGGGCAGGGTGTTGGGTAGCGCCTCGCTGGCGAACCTGTTGCCGAATCCCGACAGGTACGCATGCTCGGTAGTGGTGACGGTATCCATTTTACTCCCGTTGGGAATTTAGGCGTGTGCCGGTAATAGTTTCATTTGAAACTAATAACAAACAGGAATATATATGGCAAACGTAAAGATCGTTTGCGATTGGCTTCGCTCTGGCCCACTCCCCCACCCGGCCTCCCCAAGATTACGATCCTGTGGGTGGCCGGGTGGGGGAGCGGGCCGAAGCGGTTCCACGTAAAAGATTAGGGGACCGTATAGCCGCCGTCGATCAACAGATCGCTGCCGGTCATAAACGAGGCATCGTCACTGGCCAGGAACACTGCACCGGCGGCGACCTCGTCGGGTTCACCCAGGCGGTCGAGCAGTGTGTTCGAAGTCGCTTGTGCCGCCTCCGATGATGGGAAGTTGGCCAAGTAACGGCCGGTTCCCACCGGTCCTGGCGATAGGCTGTTGACGCGAATGTTCTGCACGGCATGGTCCAGCGCCATGGCTCGGGCGAGGTTAATCAACGCCGCTTTCTGGGCGCAATACCACGGTCGGCCAGGCCGCGCCGTACGGCCGAGTTGTGAGGCAATATGGATGATGTTGCCACCGCCACGCTCGGCCATCGCTGGAATGGCGTGCTTTGACATCAGGAAGGCGCTGTTCAGATTAACGTCCATGGTGCGCCGCCAGTCGTCAAGGGATATCTCGGTCAACGGTGCATACGGAATGTCGTACACCGCGTTATTGACTAGGATATCAAGCCCACCAAATGCTTCGCACGCGGTTAGCACCGCCGTTTCCGCAGTCGCCTCTTCGGCCACGTCGGCGGCAAGTGCGAATGCCCGCGCGCCACTATCGGTGAGCCCGGTGGCGGTTACTTCGACTGTCTCGGCGTTGATATCGACACAGACGACCGCCGCGCCTTCCTGGGCAAAGCGGTGGCAGATGGCGCTGCCGATGCCGCCACCGGCCCCGCTGACAATCGCAACCCTTCCTTCCAGTCTATTCATCTGCCGTCTCCCATCGGTGTGTGTGGCTCCGCAATCCCTTACCAGGGGCACTTCTCAGGCGATCTTACGGTATTGATAGAAAATTTGTAACTAATTGTAATTAAAAGAAATTCTATCGAATTTCCATTCGAAGTATGTTCTCTTTTGTGACTAGCCGGCTTCTCCCCTGGCCGGTGAATATGCGGACCGAGAGGAACGATCTCCCCCCTGTATTGCCGCTATTTTCCTTTTAGTTCTCTTCTCCATGGCTGGTTGGCCGGGCTCCTTTTAACGCGAAGGGTCCCGCCGCTTTCCGAGCTGGTTTCGCCTGTTGTAGGCCGATAGAATCGGCCAAACAATTCGATTGTCCCATCATACGAAATTCTTTCGTAATGGGGATCAGGTTTTAGAAATCGTGCTACACTTCCAAGACATGACTCACAAGGATACCTACACCGCGGATGTGAATGTGGAAACACGCCCGTTCGACGAGTCCGAACGGACACGATTTCATAATTTGCTGAAGCTGGCCGCCGAGAGTCCCTTTAAGGGCGAGCGTTCGGCCGCCCTAGCCGCAGCCGACCGGTTGGTCAAGCGCCATGGCATGACCCTTGAAGAGGCTGCCAGCGGTGGGCTGGCGCCGGAACTTCCCAAGAAAAAGTCTGAGTCGCATTCAGGGCCGCATCAAATGCGGGCCCGCGATGTCGGTCGCGCTGTACACATGATGGGTAACTGGGTCGCCAACGACAAGGCGCGACGCGACATGGCCATGGCGGAGGCCCTCGAGCGCGGCCTAGATAGCGATCAGTACAAGCGGAGGGGCGTTCAGGCACCCCGGCGCAGCCCATCGAAGCGCAACCCCCACAGCCACGCCCAGATATTGCTGAAAGAGACCAGCCTGCCGATGATGGAAATCTGCTCGCTGACTGGCCTCGATATCTACGAAGTCGTCGGTATGAAGCTGAAAATGCGTGCGCCGAAATCGGCCTGATCGCCATCTTACCTTTGACTGTGCTCTTGATCGCAGGGCCCTTAAACTGACACCATAGTGCCCAATCCAGAAGTCGAATCGTCGGCAAAAAAGACCGACTGCGCTGGCGAACAGGGGAAGGCGATATGCAGTACGACTCTTACAACGCCATTACGGCCAAGCGCTGCGAGCGGATTCTGACGCTGACCATGAACCGGCCCGAGCAGCTCAACGCCATCGACGAAGAGCTGCACGAGGAGCTGTCGCGCATTTTTTACGACGTTGCTGCGGACAGAGAGACCGACGTCGTGGTCTTTACCGGCGCTGGCAATGCCTTTTGTGCGGGTGGAGATCTCGATTGGATCGACCGTATGCATGGTGACCCCAATGCCTTTGCTCGCACCGTGTGGGAAGGCAAGCGAGTGCTCAACAGCCTGCTCGATATGGAACAGCCGGTGATCGCGCGCCTGCCTGGCCACGCCATCGGTCTGGGCTGCACCCTGGCGCTGTTTAGCGACATCATCTATGCCGTTAATACGGCCAAAATCGGCGATCCCCATGTTTCGGTCGGACTAGTCGCCGGCGACGGTGGCGCGGTGGTGTGGCCGCAACTAATCGGCTATCCGCGTGCCAAGGAATATCTGCTGACCGGCGACCTAATGCCGGCGACCCACGCGGCGAAGATCGGCCTGATCAATTACGCTCTGCCCGCCGATCAACTCGATGATGCGGTCTACGGTATGGCCGAGCGGCTCGCCGGTGGTGCCATAAACGCTATCAAATGGACCAAGGCGGCGGTCAATCTAGGTCTCAAACAGGTCGCCAACGCGGTGCTCGACGCCGCTTTTAATTTCGAGGCGATGTCCCAGGCGACCGAGGATCACAAAATCGCTACCCAGGCATTCCTCAACAAAGAAACGCCAAAGTTCACCGGCCGTTAAAGGGGTTACAGTAGTGCGTGACGATGTCAGTGGCTGGCAAACGCGGCTTACCGATGCCGTTATCGCTGAAAATACGGCGAGCGGTGTCTGGCGTAACAAGACCCTGGCCGGTCTGCTCGATGACCAGTTAGCGCGCGATCCCGATCAGATCCTGATCATTCAGGGAGACGTCCAGCTCAGCGCGCGTGACATCGATGCCCAAGCGCGGGCGCTTGCCGCCGCCCTGCAACAGCGCGGCTTAGTTGCTGGCGACGTCATCAGCTTTCAACTGCCCAATTGGCCCGAAGCGGTGGTGGTCGATATGGCGGCGGCCATGCTGGGGCTGGTCTCGAACCCGATTATTCCCATCTACCGCGATGCTGAAGTGGCTTACATATTAAAGGATGCCGGCACCAAGGCGTTTTTCATTCCCACCGAGTTTCGCAATTTTGATTATGTGGCGATGGTCGAGCGCCAGTGTGGCGAACTGCCCGTTCTGGCCCACGTCATCACCGTGCGCGGTACTGCGCCCGGTTGTGACAGGTTCGATGTTCTACTGACCGAGGGCGAGGGTGTGGCGTTCGAGCGGCCTGCTGTCGACCCCAACGCAGTCAAATTAATCATGTACACCTCGGGCACCACGGGCCGGCCTAAGGGGGTGCTGCATAGCCACAACACCATCGACACCGAGAACCAGGCGATCAGCAAATTTCTCGGCCTTGACGGCCGTGACGTCATTTTGATGCCGTCGCCGGTCACCCATATTACCGGCTACCTCTATGGCATCCAGCTGCCATTCGTACTTGGCGCGCCGGCGGTGTTGATGGAAATGTGGAACGCCGAACAGGCTGCCGAATTGATCGACCGCCACGGCGTCACCTTCACCATCGCGGCGACCGTGTTTCTGCAGGAACTGACCGAATTCGCCCGTGCTCATGACCGGTCCTTGCCCAGCCTGCGCTATTTCCCCTGCGGTGGTGCACCGGTACCACCGGAGATTATCTACAACGCGCACAAATTTTTTGAGCGTTGCGTTTGCGCGCGCTGTTACGGCTCGACCGAGGCGCCGACGGTTACCCTCGGGGTCAATAGCCGCGACCAGGAAGGTTTCGGTGCGGCCACCGAGGGATTGGTGGTTGGTCACGAGATCAAGCTGGTCGATAAGACGAGCGCAGAGGTGCCGGTTGGCGTCGAAGGCGAGATCGTTAGCCGTGGGCCGGAAATGTGCCTCGGCTATGCCGATCCCGCCCACAACGAGGCCTTCGACGGCGAGGGCTATTTTCACACTGGCGATCTGGCGGTGATGACCGAAGATGATTGTCTGGTGATCACCGGGCGGTCGAAGGATTTGATCATCCGCGGTGGCGAAAACTTGAGCCCGCGCGAGGTGGAGGATGAGCTGCACGAGCACCCGGCGGTCTACGAGGTTGCCGTGGTCGCCATGCCCCATAACCGTTTGGGCGAGACCGGCTGCGCCTATGTGGTGCTGGAACAGGGCGCGTCGCTGAGCTTTAACGAGATGGTGGTAGCGCTCAACAAAACCGGCATGGCCAAGCAGAAACATCCCGAGCGGCTGGAAATTATCGATAAATTTCCGCGCACGCCGGCGGGTAAAATTCGTAAAAACGTGCTGCGCGACCGCATTGCCGAGAAAATGGCGGCGGAATGAACAAAATTCTTATCCTGGGCTTGTCGAAAGATGAGCCCGCAAGGTCTCGCCCCTCGTCCTTCGACAAGCTCGGGATGAGGGGTTTAGGGTGAGATATTTTGGGTTCGCGCTGTGAGCTGCGACCCATTCCCGGTTGACATGCCGCAATGGAGCGGACACGTTTCTCGGTAATAAGAAATATTGCTGAATACCAATCAGTACCGAATATCGGGAGAAAACCATGGAACGCAAAGTCGAATTTAATAGCTGTGGCGATACTATCCGCGGTGTTTTGCATATTCCGGACGGCGCCAACGGGCCGGTGCCAACGATCATTCTGGCCGGCGGCTGGTGCTATGTTAAAGAAATTGTCATGCCCTATTACGCCCAGGCGTTTTTGGACATCGGCGTGGCGTGCCTGCTGTTCGATTACCGTAATTTTGGCGAAAGCGGCGGCGAGCCACGCCAGCATATTGATCCGTGGGGTCAGATTGAGGATTACCGCAACGCGATCAGTTATGCGTGCACCCTCGACGAGGTTGACAACGACAAACTCGGCATCTGGGGTATTTCCTACAGCGGTGGCCATGTCATCATCACCACCTCGCTCGATCCGCGGGTCAAGTTCGCCATCTCGACAATACCCGTGGTCGACGGTTTTCCGACCATGCGGCGTTGCCATGGCGAACGTAAATTTGGTGCCCTCATGGCCCATCTCCTCGAGGACCGCGAACGCCGCGCGGCCGGTGAGCCGAGCGCGATGATGCCTATGTCGTCGACCGATCCGGACAACGAGCTTAGCTCATGGCCGTTCCCCCATGTCTGCACCATCTTCAAAGATATCAAGCAGAACGAGGCGCCTAACCACGAGCACATCAACACCGTGGAATCGGTGGAGTTGCTGCTGGCTTATCAGGTCCCGCCCTACGCGGCGCGCATCCACGAAACACCGGTGATGATGGCGGTGGCGAAGGCTGACAACATCACCTCGGCTGATCTCGAAATTGAAACCTTCAATGCGATCCCGTCGCCTAACAAGCATCTGGCGGTGGTAGAAGGCGTCGATCACATGAGCCTGTATTCGAACACCGAGCATCTCGGCAAGGTGTCAAGCGTACAGGCCGCGTGGCTGCAGAACCTCCTGGTCGGCGGTGCTGCGCAATTAGCCAAAGCGGCCGAGTAGCTGAGCCTAAAAAGACGCGTAATAATGCGGCGGCACCTCATCAGAGGTGCCGCCGTTTTTTGTGCGCGGTTGGCGAAGGCTTGCGAGAGTCAGAAAATTACCAAGTCACGTTTGCTTTACACACACAAACGGATAAGGGAGCGAGAGCGTCAGCATGCTAATAATTTTTGCTGGGGTGTAACGTGTACGGCCCTTTATGTCCTCATTTCGAGGGGTAAGATGCACAAATCTCTCCCAATAAATACAGAACGCATTCAGAGGATCACTCAATGGCCTACCCGACAGCGATCACCATCAGCAGTATTTGGTCGATTCCCCGGAGCAGCTTGGGGTACCACCATGCCGAGTAGAATCTTGTATTATTGGCGATTCACATGTTTTCGTCGGTTAGTTTGTTGGGTGTGCTAATTTTCTCCAGTCACCAATTGCCAACGACAAAACTTATCCTAGTGGGTAGCCTTTTACTCATCGCGGTCGTTCAGTGTGCTTGGCTGAGCCTGGTCATTATCAGGCCTCTTTTCAACAACAAAGCGTGGTGCTAACAAATCCTTTATCTCTCGCTGCAGTCGCCGAGAACTTCCATTTTATCTCTAATTGCCGGCGTTTGGATTAGCTAGCTTGTGCCCCCTATTCGCCGCCTCTCAGCACCACCGCCCTTACCCGACCATAAACACATCGTAGCGGGTGGTTTTGCCGGCGATGCGGTGGGAGGGTAGGCGTATCCCCGCCATGGTGTCGGCCCGTAGAGGCCGCTTCAACACCACCCGCTTGCCGGCGGTAGCGAGGGCTACTTTCATGAGTTCGACGGCATCGTCGTCGGTGCCGACGATCTCGCGGATCAGGCGTAATTCGTTCTTCACCAGCGCGGAACTTTTCCGCGGCGGGTGCATAGGGTCAACCAGTACGACTTCCGGCGACAGGGTGGGCAGCAGGTCCTTGGCATCGCCCTGAAGCAGGGTCATGCGGTCGACCACGTCTGCCACTTCGCCACCGGCGTCTTTGGCACGCGCCAATCCTTCCGCCAAGAGCCTGTGCATCTCGGGCGAACGTTCGATCAGGGTCACTGCCGGGCCCAACGATGCCAGCAAAAACGCATCGCGGCCGAGGCCCGCCGTTGCGTCCACCACACTGGGGTTGTTGGCCCCCTTCATCCCAACGGCCTTGGGCAGCGCCTGGCCGCGGCCGCCGCCAAACCGAAAACGATGCCGCACGGCTCCACCGACAAAATCACAGACTAGCGTGTCTGGCCCAGGTGAATTTTCTTTGCGCGGCATTGGGTCGGCAGCGTTTCTCATTCGGCTGCGTCCAGCGCTAGGTGCATTTCCGGCATTAGCGGGTCCTCGCCGCTGCGGTGCAGGTCGGTCGAGAACAGCGTGCCGCAGCCGGCGCAGCAATATTGGTGCAGCACCACGCCGCTACCGTCGGCAAAATGGTTGACCGGGCTGAGGTCGGCGATTGGTGTTTCCACGATCACCGCGTATTGGCGCGGGTCATCGCCAGCCGGGCCGAAGGCGTGGCCGCAGTTGCGGCACCCCAGAACCGGTCCGTTCGCGCTGTTGCGCACCGCCAATACGTTGCCGACCCTAATTCGTTCGTCACCGGAGAAATCGAGATTGGTCAGCGGATTGGCGGCAGGTGGTTGCCCGCTATCGAGGCGCGCCTGGCGAGCTTGCTGCCGCGCTGCCTGGGTCGCATCGGTATCAGCTGCGCCGTCACCGCCGAGCACGACGCCGTAGAGGCGCCGTGCCTCGTCGCTGGTGCACAGGCCGCGCCGCACATCGGCGGCGACAAGCGACAGTTCGCGACCCAGCGGGTCGCCATAGCCGCCGCCGCCAGTGCAGAAGCAGATCCACGCATCGTGGGCGTTGAGCCAGCGCACGTCCTTGGCGTTGACGACATCGGTCACACCTGACGATAGATCGGCGAGGCTGGTGGGGATGGTTCCCGCCGCGAACAGGTCCTGAATATCGATATCGCGCGCGACCACGTTGCGCTGGATGGACCCGGGCAGGCCGCCGGCGACGCCCTTTGTTTCCATGTGGCTACAGCCGGTGGAAAAATACACCGCCTCCATCGGATGCTCGGTGCCATAGGGGATGAACATATATTCAATGCCGACGCCGCCACGCCAGGTGCCGGCACCGGCGGTCTCCTCGCGCTCGCGGCGATAGACGCACATCAGCGGGTGCAGGCTTTCGGTGCGCTCGATATTGGGAATGGCGTAGGCCGGGGCGATAAAGTTGCCGCAGGTGTCGATGCCGTCGCCGAACGAGCGCCCGCCGCCGCCGCCGACTGAATCGGTGAACATGTTAACGAAGACGCTGTCGTCGGCGCGCTTGCCGGCGATCACCGCCATGTTGACGCCGCCATAGCCCAGACCGATCACCTCCTGGCGCAGTTCCTCGCCGCCGCAGCCGTACATGCGCGCCATCGCTTCCCAGACTAGATTTCCGGTCGACTGGCAAGCGTTGACGGTGGCCATGCTGGTGCCGGCGGGAAAGATCGCGTTATTGATCGTGCCCTCTTCGGAAACGATGTCGATGCAATCCATCACCGCGCCGTGCGACCATGGCAGATCGAAGCACAGTAGCGGAAACAGCACCTGCAGAATGCCGCCTATCAGCCCGCTGTAGGTACAGTTGACCGAGCCCAATACCTGCGCCTCGGTGCCGGTGAAATCGAAGGTCAGCCGGTCGCCGCGCTTGGTTAACGCCAGCTTAAGCCGGTACATGTCATTTTCCAGGCCGCTGTGATCGAGCAGCGCGTTGGCGTACCAGGTGCCGTTGGGCAGGCCGGCAATGCGTTGGCGGATCGAGCGGCGCACATAGTCGAGGATCTGTTCCTGCACGGCCAGGAAGGTGTCCTTACCGTATTCCTCGATGATCGCGCGCAGACGGTCGCCGGTCTTGTTCTGGGCGACGATCTTGGCGCGCAGGTTGAGTGCGTTGATCGCCGGGGTACGCGTATTGCGCAGAAACATTGCCTCGACGTCGGTGCGCATCTTGCCCTTGTCGACCATCTTGACCGGCGGGATCAACATCACCTCCTGGTAGGCGTCACGGGCGCCGACGGTCCAACTGCCGGGGCGCGAGCCGCCGACATCGAGTTCGTGCACCACCACGCCGGTCCAGGCAACCAGTTCGCCCTCGGCGAAGATTGGCACCACGACAGCAGTATCCATGGCGTGTAAGGCGCCGTACCACGGGTCGTTGGTCATAAAGGCGTCGCCGTCGTGGATGTCGTCGCCGAACACTTCGAGCACGTTCTGCACGACGATATCGAGCGCCGAGGCCTGGCGGATGACGTATACGCCGGCATACAGGCCGCGGCCTTCCGGCGTCAGGATAGCGGTGTTGAAATCGCCGGATTCGTAGACTGAGGGCGCGCCGGAGATGCGCCCCATCAACAGCGCCATCTCGTCGTTGATCTCCCACAGGCGGTGGCGCAGCACCTCGAAGGTGACGACGTCGACGCTGCTAGCTAGTTGCGTCATGACGCACCCTCCTGGCGGAGGGTCAGTCCACCCATATTGTCGACTTCCATATGAGTGTCCGGTGGCACTACCACCGTGTCGCCGAAGCGCTGGACGATTGCCGGGCCGATCATTATCTGGCCGGCGCGCAAGCGGTCGCCGTCGTGTACCTGGGCGGTGACGAAGCCGTCAGCGCTAGAGAAATAAACCAGTCGTTCGCCCATTATTGAGTCGGCGCTATTACTGCCGGCCTCGATCGACAAGGTCGGCCGGTCGAGCGCCACCAGGCCGGTAACCCGGAAGGTTACCATCTCCATACCGGCCTCCAGATAGGCGCTGTTTTCGCCGTAGGTCTGTTCGTACTTAGCGACAAAATCGCTGCACGTTTGCGCTATGTCGGTTTCGATAAGATCGCTGTCCGGCAGGTCAACATCGAGTTCGTGCACCTGCATGGCAAACCGCATGTCAACGGCGCGGCTTAGTTGCACCTGCCCGGCGTCGATACCCTCGGCAGCGAAGCGCTCGACGACCTGGCCGGCCAGTGTGTCGAGCATTTGGTTGACCGCTGCGATATCGTCCATGGCCAGCGGAGGGCGCACGCGAAACGAGCGTTCCTCCTGGAAGATCAAGTCGGTAGTAAGCATGCCAAGGGCGGAAAACATGCCGGAATCGCTGGGCACATAGGCCATGCGCGCGCCGATCTGCCGGGCCAGGAACGGCGCGTAGACGGGACCGGCACCGCCATAGGCAAAGACAATGAAGCCGCGCGGGTCGAGGCCGCGCTCGACTGTCACCTTGCGCATCAGGTCAGCCATCTGTGCGCTGGAGATTTCGGCGATGCCCGCGGCTAGATCTATCACCGGCATCGACAGGCGCTTGGCGACCGTCGCCAGCGCCGCCTCCGCCGCGTCCCGGTTCAGGTGGACAGTGCCGCCGAGCGGGTGGTTGGCATTGAGGTAACCCAGAACCAGATGGGCGTCGGTGACGGTCGGTTCGGTGCCTCCGCGCCCGTAGCAGGCCGGCCCTGGCATGGCGCCGGCGCTGTGCGGTCCGACGCGCAGACTGCCGCCTCTGTCGACCCAGGCGATTGAGCCGCCACCGGCGCCGATCGATTTGACGTAAATCTTCGGCGTCAGATAGGCGTACTGGTCGATCACTGGCAGCGGGTCCATTTGCACCCGGTCGTCAAAGACCAAGCCGACATCGAAGGTGGTGCCGCCGACATCGGTGCAGATAATGTTGCGCTCATCGGTAATGCCGCTGAAGAAGTGGCTGCCGAGGACGCCGCCAGCAGGACCGGAGTCGATTGTTAGCAAAGGCCGGTTGCGGATCGCCGGTACCGTGCTGAGTCCGCCGTTCGACTGCATGACTAGCAGTGAGCACGCCATGCCTTGTTTTTTGAGTTGGGTCTCCAGACGGTAGAGGTAATCGCCGACGGTGGGACCAATATAGGAATTGAACACAGTAGAAACGCTGCGCTCGTATTCGCCGAGCAGCGGAGCCACTTCCGATGACAGCGACAGATAAAGGCCGGGATGAGCGGCGCGCACATGTTCCGCGATTTGCTGCTCATGGTCAGGTCTGACGAACGACCACAGCAGGCATATCGCCAATGCCTCTATGCCCGAGGCGACAAGTTCGTCGACCGCGGCGAGGGCACCGTCGAGGTCGAGCGCGACGACCACATCGCCATTCACGTCGATTCGTTCGGTGACGGCGCGAATGTCCTCTGGCGCGACGATCGGCGGATCGGCCTTCGACAAGTGGGTGATGTGGGTTTTCTCGCGCTCGCTGAGCCCCATAATTTTCTGCCGTACGCGGCCAATGGTGATGGTCTGCTCGTGGCCGCGCGTCATCAGCAGGCCGGTGCGCGCGCCACGGCGCTGAGCCAACGTGTTGGTGCCGACCGTGGTGCCATGCACGAACGCGGTGGTGCGTGTCAGCAGGTCCGGTACGGTTGACGACAGGATCTCGGCGGCAAAATTTAGGCAATCGAGCACGCCGTCGGTGGGATCGCTAGGTGTGGTTAGTGCTTTGGTTGTCAGGCGGCGACCCGATTGCGCCAGGATCACGCAATCGGTGAAAGTGCCGCCGATATCGACGCCGATACGTAGACCTTCCTGTGGGGCTATGGCGTTCATGATTCCCCATTTCCGCAGTCCGCAGAGGCGCTGTCAATCGTACACTGGCACCAAATACGGGAGGTTCGCTTCGCCATGGAGACCGTCAATAGAACTATCTGTTTACGGAACAATCTATCCGAGAATAGCGGCTCGTTTTTAGCGTTTGCCGGCTTCGGCGCAGCAGACGATCAATCTCACGGCGATCTCAGGTTATCCGCCGCCCGCGACGTGGATCGGTTCATTGGTCGACGCCTACATGCCGGCGGTCGACGCACGGTTGGCCAAGACCGGTAAATTCAAGATCAACTGGAACAAGGGCATCAGCGGCCAGATTGTAAAGCCGCGCGGCGAGCTCGAAGGTATCGAGACTGGCCTCGGTGATCTGGGCGTGGTCGTCACGGCGTTCCACGCCGATAAGGTGCCACTGTACGACGTGTCGTTTAAAACGCCGTTCACGTCGAACGACATTGCGCTGATCAGTAAGGTTACGCAGAAAATGGTCGACACCTTCCCGCAGTACAACGAAACCTGGCTAAAGCAGTTTAACCAGGTGCCGTTGGGCCCGACGGGCGCAGTCGACAACTACATGCTGTGGTCGGCCAAGCAGATCACCAGCATCGACCAGGTGAAGGGCCGCAAGGTCGGTGCCGCCGGTCCGAACCTACCCTGGGTGACAGCGATTGGCGCTGCCGGTGTGCAGACCAATCTGGCGGAGGCATATAACAGCCTGTCGACCGGAATTTACGACAACATGATCGTCTGGCGTCAGGCGGCGGGTGCGTTCAAGCTATGCGAGCCGGCACCGTTCGCTTATGACGCCACACTAGGTGGGGTGAACGGCTTCTCGCTCAACGTCAACAGCGATGTTTGGGATGGGTTACCCGACGAGGTCAAGAAGGCCTTGCAGGATAGCTTGTCGGCTTGGGTGAACGAGAACGTGAAGCGTGTTAACGACGGCGCCTCCAAGGGCGTTGCCCGGTGCGAAAAAGAATTTGGCACCGTGGTGACCAAAGCTTCGCCAAAGGATTGCCAGGCATGGGCGATGGCGCTACCGCCGCTCGGCAAGCAATGGGCCGAGCAACGTAATAAGGCAGGACAGCCGGGAACGGCGATTCTGAAAGCCTGGATGGACGAGATACGGGCGGCTAACCAGCCGATCGCGCGTCATTGGGACCGCGATTAGTTCTCGCGTTTCATCCCGGTGTTTATGTCCGGGGAATAGGTGAGGGGAGCCGCCGTAAGGCGGCTTCCGGCTATCCTTGACTGCAATCCTTAATTTCCTCGATTTCTTGCGGCGTATCTTCGACTGGATCGTCGTCGGCGCCAACGCAGCGGCGTCGGTGTGGATCTTTGTCCTGATGGCGTTGGTCACAACCGATATCGTGCTGCGCTTTATTTTCGGTTCGCCTATTAGCGGCGTGACCGAGATCGTCGAAATATCGATCGTCATCATCCTCTACCTGCAGCTCACCCACACGTTGAAGGTGGGTCGCATGACCCGCTCGGATGCCCTGTATTCCAGTATTCTGCGGCGTTATCCACCCGTCGGGAACATCATGGGTATCCTGTTTAGCGCCGCCGGTGTCGGGCTGATGATCGCCATCATCAAGGGCGGCTGGCCGAAATGGATACAGGCCTACGAAGGCAATTTTTTCGTTGGTAATACTGGCGTTTTCACCTTTCCTGAATGGCCGCAGCGGTTCATCCTGGTGATCGGCTACGCCATGCTGGCCATTCAATTTGCGTTGCTGGCCCTCGACAATATTCGCGGTCTGTTCGGTAAACCGCCGCTTGAACACGAAGAAGCGATCGATGTCGAAGTCGATGTCATCGAGGAAAGCCAGCAGTGAGCAGCCTGGAAATTGGCCTCACCTCGATCGTCGCCATGCTGGTGCTGATCTATATCGGCATGTATGTGCCGATCGTTCTGGCGTTGATCTCGTTCGTCGGCGTGTGAGTGGTCAAGGGTAACGTCAATATCGCCTTCAGTCTGTTGTGGGTGGCCTCGGCGAAGACCGTCGGTAATTTCCTGTTCGGCGTCATCCCGCTATTCGTATTGATGGGCCTATTGGTTAGTGCGGCGGGCATGGGGCGCGATACCTATGATATTGCGCACTCGTTTCTGCACCGTGTGCGCGGTGGGCTGGGTATGGCCACGGTCGTCGCCAACGCCATCTTCGCTGCGATTACCGGTGTGTCGATCGCCTCGGCGACGGTGTTCTCGCGCATCTCGGTGCCGGAGATGCTGCGCTACGGCTATAAGGGCCGCTTCGCCGTGGGTACCGTCGCCGGCTCGTCGGTGCTCGGTATGTTAATTCCACCGAGCATTCTCTTGATTATCTATGCGCTGATTGCCGAGGAATCGGTCGGCGACCTGTTCATCGCGGGCGTCGGTCCCGGCATCCTGTTGACCGCCGCCTTTTGCGGGCTCATCGCCATCATGGCGTACGGTTTCCCCAATTCGGTGGCACTTCCCGAAACTTTCACCGACGATCCTGGCGCCGCTGACGACCATTTAAGCAGCCGGGAACTGATGATGAAGTCGATCCCCATCATCGTGCTAATTATCGTCGTGCTCGGCGGTATTTATGCCGGCCTCTACACGCCGACCGAAGCCGATGCGGCGGGCGCCTTCGTTGCCCTACTGTTCGCCCTGTGGCGGCGGACCCTAATGTGGCGCCGGCTGTGGGACATTCTTGTGGAAACCGGCCACATCTCAGCTACTCTGCTGTTCCTCATTGCCGCCGCCAGCATGTATAGCCGCATGCTCGGCATCACCGGGCTGCCGACGCAGCTTGGTGTTTGGATTAATTCGCTCGACGCCAGCCTGGGAATGCTGCTGTTCATCTACGTCGTGATCGTGCTGGTGCTCGGCACGATTATCGATTCGGTGTCGATCATGCTGATCACGGTACCGCTGTTCCTGGTGGTGCTGAAGCCGTTCGGTGTCGATCTGGTGTGGTTCGGCATCGTCACCATCGTCGCCACCGAGATCGGTCTGCTGACGCCGCCGCTGGGGCTGGCGGTCTATGTGATCAAAAGTTCGCTCGACCGCGACGATATCTCGCTCGCCGACATATTTATCGGCGCGGCGCCGTTCACGCTAACCATGCTCATTGTGCTGATCTTGGTTATTATCTTTCCCGATATCAGCCTGTGGCTGGTCGAACTGCGAAGATCGCTGATCGCACCTTAACGCTTGTCGGCTTATTCGAGCAGCATCCAGGTCGTCCAAATATTTGCCATCGGGTCGCCGGTGACGCCGTCTTCCAGCCTGATCTGACCGAAAACTATGCGTTTGCCGGCTTTGACAATCTCGCCGCGGGCGACGATGTCGACATTGTGGGCGGCTGTCATAAAGCTTGTGGTCATGTCGACGGTGGTCATGTTGCGGTAGCCGCCAACGGCAGACGAGATCACCACTACCATGGCCGAATCCGCGAAGGCCAGCATCGATTGGCCGGAGATAACTCCGCCGTCGCGCGCTAGATGGTTGCCATAGGGCATGCGCAGAACTGCGCCGTCGCCCGTCGTTTCTTCGACGCGAATACTTAAATCCTTGACCCAGGGCGCCATTTTCGTATCGATAATGTCTTGCCCTTCAGCAACGGTTATCCCACTCATTTTTTCCTCTCAACGGATCGTTTCATAATGCAACAGGTTAATTTCTACAGCGACGGTCTACGTTTGTCCGGCGAATTTAACGCAGCACCTGGCGGCGGCATAGCGCTGGGCGTGGTGTGTGTGCACGGCTATACCGGTCGCAAAGAGACCTACATGCCGCCATTTGTGCGCGCGCTGAACGCCGCCGGATTTCACACGCTCGATTTTTACCACCGAGGCTTCGGCGACAGCGAAGGTATCCGCCTGCGCGCCGATCCAGAAGCGCAGGTCCGCGATATCCTTTCGGCGCTGATCTTTCTGCGCCAGCGTCCCGAGGTCGATGCTGCGCGCGTCGCGATCATGGGGCTAAGCCATGGTGGTGGCGTCTCGATCAAGGCAGCGGCGCTGGACTCAGAGGTTAAATGTCTCGTTACCATAGGTGCGCCGGGCAATGGTGAGCGCTGGATGAAAAGCAAACGCCGCGACGAGGAATGGACGGCGTTCGAGACGGAACTGGCGGCCGATCGTATCGAGCGCGTGCTCACGGGCCAGTCGAAACGTGTTCCTTACATCGAGTTGGCGCCGCCGGGTCTGGCCGAACGAACTGCGTTTAAGACCATGTATCGGCCCGAGGATGCCAACCCGGAAGGCTATCCGCTGGAAAATATCGACCTGGCACTGGCGTTCCGCGCTGAAGATTTTGCTCATCTCATTGCGCCGCGTCCGTGGCTGTTGATCCATGGTATCGACGACACCATAGTACGCTTCGTCGAAGCGCAGTCGCTATTTGAGCGGGCGAGAGAACCGAAGAAGCTGTTTACGATACCCGGTATCAACCACGCTGATGTCTACGAGGCGCGCAACGCCGAAGTGTTTCGCTCCGTTGCCGCCGAGACCGTCGCCTGGTTCGGCGCACATCTCTAGATTGGGAATGCCTCGTTCTGGAGTAACATAATGGCAGCGGCGGGCCGAACCGCCAGCAGGCAGGGGGAGAGATGGAAAACCTATTCGATCTGGACGGTCAGGTGGCGGTGGTCACCGGTGCGTCGAGTGGGCTGGGCGCTCACTTCGCCGAGACCCTGGCTCAGGCGGGCGCCAAGGTCGCCATCGGTGCGCGGCGGGTCGATCGGTTGAGCACGCTGGCCGAAAAAATTGCCGGAGATGATGGTCGGGTTTTGCCGATCAAACTCGATGTTACCGAAGCGCAATCGGTCGTCGAGGCGGTACGCATTGCCGAGAGAGAGCTCGGGCCGATCTCGATCCTGGTGAACAATGCTGGCCTTCCGTCCGGTGGCAAGGTGCTGGAGATGGAAGAAGAAGAGTGGGATAGCGTGCTCGACACCAACCTCAAAGGCGCTTGGCTAATGGCGCGCGAGGTTGGCCGCCATATGGTTGAGCACGAAACCGCCGGGCGCATCATCAACATCTCGTCGGTCATCGGCGTTAGCACAGCGGCGAAGCGGGTTCTGGCCTATTCGATCTCCAAGGCCGGGTTGGTGAACCTGACGAAAACAATGGCGCTGGAACTTGGCGAGCAGGGCATCCGGGTTAACGCCATCGCACCGGGTTACATTCAAACCGAGCTCAA
Source organism: uncultured Rhodospirillaceae bacterium (assembly GCA_964530225.1). GTDB lineage: Bacteria > Pseudomonadota > Alphaproteobacteria > UBA6615 > UBA6615 > CAZHBA01. Next base: position 34,487 of record CAZHBA010000100.1, read on the forward strand.
TCATAATTTTCTAAATAGCTCAGCGGGACAACGCATCGCCACCCGTGTACCTCTAGGTCGTTTCGGCGAGACCACTGACCTTGACGGCGTATTGCTGCTGTTGGCGGGACCGGCGGCGAGCTATATCACCGGCGCGATCTTTAACGTCGATGGCGGTCTATCCCTGTCGAGCCTCTGATCATAAGAACATCCGAATAGGAGAGCCCCGATGGATTTTACCCTGTCACCCGAGCTGGAAGATCTGCGCCAACGTGTGGCGAAATTCGTTGCCGATGAAATCATGCCGGTGGAGGCAGACTCGGTGAGCTTCGACGATCACGAAAATATCGCAGAGGAACCGTTGCAGCGTTTGCGCGAGAAGGCCAGATCGGAAGGGTTGTGGGCGCCGCATTCCCATCATGGGACCGGAGGAACATGGCGGCCATTGCGAAGTTCAGTTCGATGGCCTGGAAATTCCCGATGAGAACCGGCTGATGGCTGTCGGTGAGGGTATGAAGGCGGTGCAGATACGCCTTGGCACGGCGCGGCTCACCCATTGTATGCGCTGGCTCGGCATGGCCAAGCGGGCGATCGAAGAGTGCCTCGGCTACGTGCGTACGCGCGAGAACTTCGGTATGACCCTGGCCGAGCATGAGGGTGTGCAATGGATGCTCGCCGACGCGGCGATGGATATCGAGATTGGCCGGCTGATGACCATGCGCGCGGCGGCCAAACTCGACAGTGGTGATCGGGCGCGCAAAGAGGTGTCGATGGCGAAAATCTTTGTCTCTGAGCTGTTGCACAAATCGATTGCCACGGCGATCCAGCTCAACGGTGCGCGCGGTTACTCGAAAGATTTACCGCTAGAATGGATATACCGCTATGCGCCCCAGGCCAAACTGGTCGACGGCGCGTCTGAGGTCCACAAGATGGTCATCGCCCGCCACCTGCTGGCTGATGGCATAGGCTTCTGGAGGCTGGGATTAGAAGTTGAACTCATTTGTAACAATTGATCTACCACCCCACCCCTCCCCCCAGCGAAGGGGAGGGATGGGGTGGGAGGGCGAAGCGTTTTCTCAATCCTTATTGGATTGGCTCGTTGCCCAAACCGGCGCCGACGGTGTCCATTTGGAGCCGCCGTCGTTGTTGCCTGGTGGCGCGGTGCAACAGAACTGGGCGCTCGATGTGACTTTTTATGGCGGTCATTTGCCGGGTCGCCACGAACTTGTTTTGCGCACTAATTTTCAGACGCCGTTACTGGCCAGCCGGCTCAAAGCGGTGGAATTCGCTGTGCTGTGCGCGGTCGCGGAGGCGGGTGTGACTGTTCCTGAACCCCTGTGGCCATGCGAAGACACCGCCGTTATCGGCCAGCCGTTTTTTGTTATGCGGCGACTCACCGGCGACTCAGCGGCGCGACCACTGGTTGCTAATGCGAAACTCGATAGTTTCGGATCGGCGTTGGCCGAACAGTTGGCGCGGGAATTAGCGCTTGTGCATACATTGTCGCCGAGCGACACACGGCTAGTGACTCTGGGTAAGCCGGCGGAATCGTCGGGGCTTACACAAATCGCCCAGTGGCGCCAATGGTTGCGCAATTTAGCGTCGGACTCGCATGTCCTGTTGGGTGTGCTCGACTGGCTGGCACGTCACGTGCCATGCCAGGAGCGCGTCTGCTTGGTCCATCGTGATTTCCGTACTGGTAACTTCCTCGTCAATGAGGGCAAATTGACCGCTATTCTCGATTGGGAGTTTTCCGGTTGGGGCGATCCCTTCGAGGATATTGGCTGGTTCTGCGCGGCGTGCTGGCGTGCCGGCGGCGACGGTCTCGAAGCCGGTGGCCTCGCCTCGCGCGATGTATTTTATCGCGCCTACGAGGCGGCCGGCGGCGGCTTGGTTGATGTCGATGCGGTTGCCTATTGGGAGGTTATGGCGCATGTGCGCTGGGCGATTATCGCCCGCCAGCAGGGCGTGCGTGCAGCGCACGGTGACGCACCGCAGCACGAACTGCTAGAAGCTGCCGCTCGGGTGCCGGGCCTGGAACGCGATATCGCCACGATGATTGTGGCAGCATAGAAAGCGGTTACGGCACCAGCACAACGCGGCCAAGAACGCGGCCCTCGTCGAGATCTTGCAGGGTCTCGGTGACCCGCGACATCGGCCGTGTTTCGACCGGGATTGGCGTCACCTCGCCGTCGCGTACCAGCTCGATCAATTCCTTCATTTCCTCCAGCCGGCCGACATAGGAGCCGCGCAGAGTCATGTTGCGGATCGGCAGGGTGAGCGTCGGGATGGTGATTTCGCCGCCGTAAAGCCCGACGCCAATATAGCGACCACCCTTGCGTACGGCGTCGTAACCTAGCTTGGTGGTCTCCGAGTTGCCGACGAAGTCAACAATGGCGCCGGGACCGTTGCTGTCGCCGGCCAGCTCCTTGAGTTGTTCCAGCGCGTCTTCATCCTTGGAGTTGATGGTGTGATTGGCGCCCGCTTGCCGGGCGGCAGCCAGTTTCTCGCCATCGATGTCGACGACGATTAATTCGTGGTCGGGCAGATAGGCGCGGGCGACGCCGACGCCGGTCAGGCCGACGCCACCGGCGCCTATAATTACCACCTTGTCGTCCGCGGATAAGGGGTGGACCTTTTTTATGGCGCTGTAGGACGTGATACCAGCGCAGGCGAGCGTGCAGGCGTAGTGCTCGGGGATACCGGCGAAATCGATCAGGTATTTCGAGTGCGGTACCAGTACGTGGTCGGCGTAACCGCCCGGCGACAGCACGCCCAGGGTGCGCATGGCAACGCAGTCATTGTCGTAGCCTTCGTTGCAGCGCGGGCAATCACCACAGCCGATCCATGGGAAGACCAGCCGTTTGTCGCCAATCTCCACGTCTTCGATGTCGGGACCCACAGCGACGACTTCGCCCAACGGTTCGTGGCCCATGACCAGCGGCAGCTTGATGCCGCGTTCCTCAAGGGTGACCTTCTTGCCGCCGCCCATGTCGTAACCGCCATGCCAAAAGTAGAGGTCGGAGTGGCACACGCCGCTCGCTGTGATACGGACCAGGACTTCGCTGCCTTGCGGCTCCGGATTGTCGGTCTCGACCATCTCCAGGGGTTGGTCGTGCTCGACCAGTTGATAGCTTTTCATGTTCTTATTCTCCGCCCGTTTTTCGTTATTCGAATTTTATCGACACGCCACCTAGGCCGGACATCTCAACCTCGATAAGGTCGCCCTGTTCCACCCATTTGGTTGGCACTACCGAACCTAGTGTTACGAACTCGCCCGCTTTCAATTCACGGCCCCGCTCGGCCAGCCGATTGGCCAGCCACGCAAGGGCCTCCAGCGGGTGACTCATAATAAGTGAGCCGGCACCGGTACCATACTCTTCGCCGTTTACATCCATGCGCCCCTGCACCACGGCGAGGTCGAGCTCGCGCCAGTTGGTCACCGGGTCAGCCAGGATGCAGGCGGCGTTGAAGAAATTGTCGGCGACCATGGTCGGTGTGTCGAGTTGGCGATAGTCGAAATAGCGCGCATCGACCAGCTCAATCGAGGCCATGCAGGCCTCCACCGCATCGGCGACGCTGTTGCGGTCGTAGGGCGCGTTCGCCGCCGGCAGGCCGACGCCCAGTTGCGCGGCGATCTCGGCTTCGACGCCCGGTTCGGCATAGTCGGCGTGGCGTAACACAGCGCTGTTGCGGTAGACGGTTGGCGCGAACACCTCGCCGAACGAGGGTTCGTGGATAGTCATATATTTCTGCATCACCGGAGTGGTGCAGCCGATTTTGTAGCCGACTGGCTGACCGCGCCCGCGTTCGACGAGAATCTTGTTCAGCCTTTCCTGCACGGTATAGGCCTCGTGAAGGTCTTTTGGCCGGATGTCCTCGGGCAGGAATTCCAAGCGGCGGTGCGCCAATAGATTTTCGGCAATAATTTGCGCCGCCTGGTCGACGGCCTGCGTATCCATTGTATCTCCCTCCTAACCCGTAAAAGAACGCTTCAGCGCGTCTATAACCTGGTTCAGCGACGCGTCGCCGCGTCGATAATTTTACCATAATGGAAGTAACCATGGATCATGCCATCGTAACAGGTGTACTCGACCGCCACACCAGCGGAGCGCAACAACTCACCGTAGTGCTTACCATCGTCGCGCAGGGGATCGAACTCGGCGGTGATGATTAGTGCTGGGGGCAGGCCACCAAAATCCTTCGCCAACGCGGGACCGAGGCGCAAATCACCGCGGTCGACGTTAGCGGGCAAGAATTGCTCCTGATACCAGGAGATCTGCTGGCGGGTGAGGAAATAGGCTTCATCCAATAGAGCGTAAGACGGCAGTCCGAGGGTGAAGAAAAAGTCGGTCGACGGGTAGACTAGTACCTGTAGAACGAGGTCGAACGCATTTTCGTCGTGCGCCCGCTGACTGATTCCTGCGGCGAGGTTACCTCCAGCGCTGTCGCCGCCGACGGCGAGGCGCGCCGGGTCGCCACCCAGTTCTGCGGCGTTGGCTGCTATCCATTGCGTCGCCGCCCAGGCGTCGTCGTGAGCGGCGGGAAATTTATGCTCCGGCGCTTGCCGGTAGCGCGGCGCGACAACGATGCTGGCAGTCTGATTTGCGATTTTGCGGCATTGGGGTTCGCGGCTCTCGACGCTGCCCATAACGAAGCCGCCGCCGAAATAGAAAATGAAGACCGGTAATGGTCCCTCTGGCGCCCCGGTAGGCCAGATGATGTGCAGCGAGATCGGTCCGTGCGGCCCGTCGATGTCGCGGTCCTCTATTTGGCTGACCGGCTCGAGGTCGTAATTGCGCGGTTCGATGAAGCGCCGGTAGGCTTCTCTCGCGTTGGCCGGTGGCATTCGGTTGAGTGGCGTCGGCGCCGACGTTAGGGTATCGAGTAGTTCCTGGGCCTGGGGGTGCAGAGGCATGTGTCCCTCCTGGAAATCCACAGGATTGGCTTGTTTCAAGCGGGCGTCAACAAGCCCGGCAAAAAATAATTTTGGGGAAGACGAGGCGTAGATGCGGTTTGCGTGCGATACGGGGGGGACCTTCACCGATTTGATCGTTGAGGACGATCGCGGCGGCCTGCATATGTATAAGGCACCGACCACGCCCGCCGACCCGGTGAAAGGTGTGCTCGACGCCCTGGCGCTCGCTGCTGCGGACATGGACCTAACGCTGGCCGATTTGTTGGCGCAAGGCGACATGCTAATCCACGGCACCACTCACGCCATCAACGCCATCATCACCGGTAACACAGCGAAAACGGCATTTCTAACCACCGCCGGTCACCCCGATATTCTGGTGCTGCGCGAAGGCGGGCGTATCGAGCCGTTCAACTTCGTTGCTCCCTATCCCGAACCCTATATTCCGCGTGCGCTAACCTTCGAGGTTCCGGAACGCATCGACAGCGCCGGCGATGTGCACACACAGCTGGACGAAGCCGCCGTTGTCGCCATCGCCGGCGAACTAAAGGCGCAAGAGGTTGAGGCGGTCGCTGTTTGTCTGCTGTGGTCGATCTATAACCCAGCGCACGAATTGCGTGTTGGAGAATTGCTGGACGAGTATCTTCCGGATGTATCCTATTCGCTTTCGCACCGCTTGAACCCGGCGCTGCGCGAATACCGGCGGGCGTCGTCGACCGCCATCGATGCTTCGCTAAAACCGTTGATGGGGAGCTATCTTGGTGGCTTGACCGAGCGTCTGAACGAGGCCGGATTTCCCGGCCGCACGCTGGTGCTGACTTCCCAGGGCGGTATGCTCGATGCTGGCGATCTGGCGCAAATACCTATCCATGCGATTAATTCCGGTCCGTCGATGGCGCCGATCGCCGGTCGCCACTATGCGTACCTCGATAGCGAGGTACCCAACGTCATCATCGCCGACACCGGCGGCACCACCTACGACGTCAGCCTGGTACGCCAGGGCCGCATTCCGCTGACCAAGGAGACCTGGATCGGCCAGCCGTTCCGTGGCCACATGACCGGCTTTCCCTCGATCGAAATCAAGAGCGTCGGTGCTGGCGGCGGCTCCATCGCCTGGGTCGATGCCGGCGGCCTGCTGCATGTGGGCCCGCAGAGCGCCGGCGCGGTGCCGGGCCCGGTGTGTTATGGCGCCGGCGGCACCGAGCCGAGTTTGACAGACGCCTGCTTGACACTCGGTTATGTCGATCCCGACTATTTCCTCGGCGGCACCATGCAACTCGACGCTGCTGCTGCGGCGCAAGTGATCGAGGACAAGGTCGCCAAACCGCTCGATATATCGCTGATGGACGCCGCCGCGGCGATCGTCAACGTGGCGACGGAAAACATGGTGCAGGCCATCGCCGATATCACCGTCAACCAGGGCATCGACCCGGCAGATTCGGTGCTGATCGGCGGTGGTGGTGCGGCAGGTCTGAATTCGGTGTTTGTCGCCCGCCGCCTTGGTTGCCCGACCTTGCTCATTCCCGAAACCGGTGCCGGTTTGAGCGCCGCTGGGGCGCTGATGTCCGACCTGACCAACGAATACCGTGCCACGTTCTTCACCACGTCGGGCGACTTCGACCGTCAGGGGGTAAACCGGGTGCTGGAAGATTTGCGCCGACAATGTCAGGTGTTCATCGACGGACCCGGCTCCGGTACGGCGAGCCACGATATCGAGTACACGGTCGAAGCGCGCTACGCCTCGCAGGTGTGGGAGATCGAAGTGCCGCTGGCCAACGACACGTTCACCGACGATGCCCAATTGGCCGCGCTGGGCGAAGGTTTCCATGACATGCACGAGCAGATTTTTGCCATCCGCGATCCGGGCTCGGTCATCGAATTTGTTAGTTGGACCGCGGCCGCGCGGTGCCGCCTGCACGCCGGTGACGGCGGGCGTTTGGGGGCCGGAGCTGGCCATGCCTTTTCGGGTACCCGCAAAGTTTATTTTTCCGGTGCCGGTGAAGTCGACGCGGTGCTGCACGATTTCGAGACCATGGCACCGAATGTGGAACATACGGGGCCGGCGGTTATCGAATCGCCGTTCACCACCGTGGTCGCCGACGCCAGCACCGTTTTTCTGCGCACGGCGTCCGGTAGCCTTTTGATGCGTCCGTAGGGGAAAGTCATGAACGATCAGAAAAAACAACTCGACGGCGCGCAACTCGCCATCCTCGCCAACCGCTTCGAAGGTATTTCCTCGAAGATGGGTAACACCCTACTGCGCACCGGCCGTTCGGGGGTTCTCAACCGGGCTAAGGATTTCTCCTGCTGTATTCTTACCGCCGATCACCAACTCTTGGCCGTTGCCGAGAGCCTGCCGATCCATGTGCTGTCGGGCCCCGACATCATGGCCGCTTCGATGATGGAATTTCACCCGGAGCTGAAGAAGGGCGATGCGTTTTTGCACAACTCGCCCTACCACGGCTGCTCGCACCCGGCCGATCACACCATCATCATGCCGGTGATCGACGATGACGGATCGCACCATTTCACCCTGCTGGCGAAAGCCCACCAGGCCGATATCGGAAACTCGATCCCCACCACCTATCACGGCACCGCGCGCGATGTGTACGAGGAGGGAGCGCTCATCTTTCCTGCGGTGCAGGTGATGAAGGACTACGAGACCATCGACGACATTATCCGCATGTGTCAGATGCGCATCCGAGTGCCGGAACAGTGGTATGGCGATTTTCTGGCTATGCTTGGCTCGACCTTGATCGGCGAACGCGAATTACTGGCGTTGGGCCGCGAGGTTGGCTGGGGAATGCTGCACACCTTTACCGACCAAT
>CAZHBA010000101.1:0-12916 GCA_964530225.1 uncultured Rhodospirillaceae bacterium
CAATAGTTTGATGAAGGTGGATTTGCCGTTGCCATTGGCGCCGAGCAGCGCGATGCGGTCGTCATTGTCGAGGCGCAACGAGATATTGTTGAGCACCGGCGTGCCGTCATAGCCGATGCTAACTTGCTCGAAACTGTAGAGCGGCGGCGGTAGTTCGGCGATCGCGGGGAACAGGAAATTCGGCGCGCGCTCTTCGAGTAGCTCGTTCGGTGGCTCTAGGCGCGCCAGCATCTTGAGGCGTGACTGGGCCTGCTTGGCCTTGGTCGCCTTGTAGCGGAAGCGGGCGACGAAGGCCTCCATATGGGCGCGCTGAGCTGCTTGCTTGACGCGCTGCTTGGCGTTGAGTTTGGCCTGCAGGCGGCGAGTTTTCTCGAAGTGATCGTAATTGCCACGATAGGTGGTGAGCTTGGCGCCTTCTAGGTGGACGGTCTGGTCGACCGCCATGTTGAGCAATTCGCGGTCATGGCTGATCAGCAGCACGGTGCCGTTGTAGTGGGCGATGAAATCTTCGAACCACAGCACCGCTTCCAGGTCGAGATGGTTGGTTGGCTCGTCGAGCAGCAGCAGGTCGGGGTTAGTGAACAGCAGCGAGGCCAGTGCCACGCGCATGCGCCAACCGCCGGAGAAGGAGTCGCAGGGCTGCTGTTGCGCGGCCTCGCCGAAGCCCAGCCCAGCGAGAATGCGCGCCGCCCGCGCAGGGGCGCTGTGGGCGTCGCGCTGTGCCAACGCCTCGTGAATTTCGGCGATGTGGCCGGGGTCGGTGGCGCTGTCGGCTTCCGCCCAAAGCGCGGCCAGTTCGCGGTCGGCGGCGATCACCGTATTGATCAGGCTCTCCGGGCCGCTCGGCACATCCTGGCTGGTGATGCCAACGCGCCAACGCGCCGGCACCTCGATATCGCCACCATCGGCCTCGAGCGCACCGGTTATAAGCTGGAACAGCGTCGTCTTGCCGGCTCCGTTGCGCCCTACCAGACCCACCTTGGCGCCGGGATGGATAGCGGCGCTGACCTGGTCGAGCAGCACCCGCTCGCCGATCCGGTAAGTTAAGTTATTGATATTCAACATTACGTATAGATCTGCTGGAGCTAGGGAGGTGGCGAAAACGGCTGTTCATTCTCGACTGTGCCCTTATATTGCCCGTGTTATGATTACAACACCCCTAGCTGTCACGCCGGTTTCCATCGCGCCGATGATGGACTGGACCGACCGCCACGAGCGGTTTTTCCTGCGCCAGGTCAGCCGGCATGTACGGCTCTATACCGAGATGATCACCACCGGCGCCATCCTCCACGGCGATCGCGACTGCCTGCTGGCGTTCAACGCCGACGAGCATCCGGTAGCGCTGCAGATCGGCGGGGCCGATTCGGCGGCTCTGGCCGAGTGCGCGCGCATCGGCGCCGATTTCGGCTATGACGAGGTTAACCTCAATATCGGCTGTCCGTCCGACCGGGTGCAGTCGGGTGATTTTGGTGCTTGCCTCATGGCCAGGCCGGATGTGGTGGCGCGGGCGGTCGAAGCCATGGCCGCGGCGGTTCATGTGCCAGTTACCGTCAAGCACCGCATCGCAATCGATGAGCAGGAGGAGTGGCCGGCCCTGCGCGGCTTCGTCGACACCGTCGCCGCGGCGGGCTGCCGCCATTTCATCGTGCACGCCCGCAAGGCGTGGCTGCAGGGCCTAAGCGCCAAGGAGAACCGCGAGGTGCCGCCGCTGCGCTATGAGCTAGTGCACCGGCTCAAGCAGGAATTTCCCGAACTCGGCGTCACCATCAATGGTGGAATCACAACGTTGAATGCTACCGCCGCGCAACTGGCGCTTGTCGACGGCGCGATGATCGGCCGCGAGGCCTACCAGAACCCCTACGTCCTGGCCGCGGCCGACCGGCACTTTTTTGGCGGCACCGCGCCGGTACCGACGCGCCACGAGATCGTCGAGCGAATGCTGCCCTATGCGGAACAAGCCGTCGCCAACGGCGTGCCGCTAAAATCGATCACCCGACATATCTTGGGCCTGTTCAATGGCCAGCGCGGCGCGCGCGCCTGGCGGCGGCACCTGTCGGAAAATGCGCCGCGTTTCGAGGGCGGGCCCGCCGAGGCGGCGGCCCTATTACACAGCGCCGCTGCCTTGGTGCCCCACGACGTCGCCGCCGAAGCCACCGCTTAAGAGGCTTTGATGGGCAGACGCGTTGACGTTGTCTTGGTATGACAGAACGACCGACAGGAGACGGGCGAATGGCCGGCAAGCGGATTGCAGTGGTGGGGACTGGCGCAAACGGAGCAGCCTTTGGCGCCGATATGGTCCGCTCCGGGCTGGATGTTACCTTCATCGAGCAGTGGCCGGCCCATGTCGAGGCGATGCGCGCCAGCGGTCTGCGCGTTGAGATGCCCGAAGAGACGGTGACCACGCCGGTCCGCGTGTTCCATATGTGCGAAGTCGCGATGCTGCGGGAGCCCTTCGACATCGTCCTGCTGGGCGTCAAGGCCTACGATACGCGATGGGCGTGCGAACTGATTAAGCCGCTGGTCGCCCAGGACGGGTTGTTCGTCGGTCTCCAGAACGGCATGACGATCGACGATGTCGCCTCGATCATGGGGGCCGAGCGCACTCTTGGCGCGGTGATCGAAGTCGCGGCCGGCATGTTCGAACCTGGTGTGGTGGTGCGGCAAACCGGTCCGGCGGGAACCTGGTTTGGCATCGGCGCCTATGATGAGCAGACGCTCGGTCGCGAGGCGGAAGTTGCCGACGTCTTACGCCACGCCGGTGAGGTCGAAATCAAGGACGACATTCGGTCGGCAAAGTGGATGAAGCTCGTTGTCAACGCGGCGGAGTTTCTGCCGTCCTCCATCCTCAACCTGCCGCTCGCCGAGGCTGTCGAACTGCCCGGTATCCGCGACGTGATGATTGCATCGGGCCGGGAAGCCGTGCGGACAGCGATGGCGCTAGGCCACGAACTCGTTCCGATTTTTGGCAATAAGCGCATCGAGGCAAATGACCCGGATAGCTATGCGACGGTCCTTCTCGATGCGGTCCTGACCGGATGGACGCTCCAAGACACCAAGGTAACAGTGCTACAGGACTGGCTCAAGGAGCGGCGGGCCGAGGTCGATGACATTAACGGCCTTGTCGTCCGCGAGCAGCTGAGGCTCGGCGGCGAGGCCCCGGTCAACGCGCGGCTGGTCGAGATCGCCCATAGGATCGAGCGCGGTGAACTCAAGGCCGATGCTGCGAACGCCGATTTACTCAGATCGCTCCTCGTCTAGGGACGAGTTGATAGGCTCGACGATACGTCATCTGTTGTCCGAGGCTAATTCCGACCGTCGGCGGCAACCGTCAGTTACGCCGCTCATCAAAATGCGGGGGCGCAGCCTATTCGCCGGTAGCGGCTAGCGCCTGGCGCAGATTACCATCATGTTGCACCAGCAACGCCTGGGCGTCCCGCAGCGCCACACCCTTGGCGACCAGTATGGCGAGTTTGGTGTTGTCGCCGGCGGTGTATAGCGCGGCTTGGGCGCTGTTGGCGCCGACGCTGGCAATCTCGCAGATCATCCGCACCGCCCGCGCTTTCAATTTATTGTTGGTCAATAGTACGTCGACCATGTAGCCACCATAGGTGCGGTTGAGGCGGATCATCGTCACGGTCGACAACAGATTGAGCGTCACCTTCTGGACGGTACCGGCGGTCATGCGGGTAGAGCCACCGATGGGTTCGGCTCCCGACGGCATGGCGATGGCATGCTCGGCAGCGTCGAGAAGCGGGCAGGGCGCGTTATTGGCGAGGGCGACCGTCAGAGCGCCGGCGGCGCGCGCGGCCTTGCAGGCGGCAACGGTATAGGGTGTGGTCCCGCTTGCCGAAACCGCGATGAGCGCGTCGGCCGGACCAAGCTTCAGTGCTGCCACTTCCGCGGCGCTCGCGTCGGCGTCGTCTTCGGCGCCTTCGATGGGTCGCGTTAACGCAGCCGTGCCGCCCGCAATCAAAAAGCCGACCCGCTCGGGCGGCCAGCCAAAGGTGGGGATGAGTTCGGAGCCGTCGAGCACCCCCAGCCGGCCCGATGTTCCGGCACCGGCATAGATGAGCCGGCCTGCTGATGTTTCGCGCAGGCGCGCAGCCAACACCGAGGCGGTACTTGCGATGGCCTTGCTGGCGTTCCGCGTCGCCGCTAACCCGGTAACCTGCGCATCCAAAATAAGGCCGATAATCCCTTCGTTGGAGTGCGCGTCGAGGTCGTGGTAACGGGTGTCAAAATCTTCGGTGTGCATGTGACCGAATCGTTTGCGGCGTGTGGACGGTTTTCCATACCATAAATCGCCAACGGACGGCGCGCCCAGTGCTATAGGGTATGCGTCAAATTTTGTTAGTGAGCAAGACGAATGCCGAAACAGCTTTTTTGTTGCGTCGATGGCGGTGGCAGTAAAACTCAGGTCGCGCTGTTCGACGAACAAGATCGCCGCCTTGGCTTGACCATGGCCGGGCCGACCAGCCTAACCCTGCGCGGGGAGCAAGCGTGGGACATTATCGTCGAGGCCGTGCAGGGGCTGTGCGGCACCGTTGGCCTTGTACCTGGAGACCTCAGCGACATGCATTTTGGTATTGGGCTCGCTGGTGCCAACGATACCGCGCAGCGCGCGCATTTCATCGATGGTGCGCCCGCCGTGGGTGCGTTGCACGTGGCCACCGATGCCTATATCGCGGCCCTGGGCGCCCATAACGGCAAGCCGGGTGCGATCGTCATCGTCGGCACGGGTTCGGTGGGCTACTGCATCGAGGGGTCCGCTGGCTCCCGCTTAGTTGGCGGCTGGGGTTTCCCCATCGGAGACGAAGGCAGTGGCGCTTGGCTCGGCCGGGCGGCATTGGCCCAGGCCATTCATGTGTTGGAGGGGCGCGACGAACCGCACGCTACGGGTATGCACCGGGCGCTAATCGGGCATTGCGGTGGTTCCCGCGATGGCATTCTACGGTGGTTGCACGATGCTAGCTCAACCCAATATGCCGAGCTGGCGCCGGTGGTAATTGACCGCGCTGGCAGTGGCGATACGGCCGCTGTGCAGTTGGCTATCGCCGCCGGTATCGAAATCGACGCGTTGGCACAGGCCCTCGATCCGAATCGGCAAGTACCGCTGTCGCTGGTCGGCGGTCTGGCACAGCCGTTGACGCCTTATTTACCGACTCAATTGCGGGACTGGATACAAAACCCCCATGACGAACCCATCGCTGGCGCGTTGATGTTGGCCCAGGGAAAAGCGCCTGACGAAAACCTGGCGGGGGGAGGGGATTAGATATGGCAAATCTCACCGGCCGCATTCTGACGCCTGACGGCTGGATCTCGGGCAGCGTCGAGTTCGGCGAAAAGATCATCGCGGTGCGCTCCGGTAACGGTGACGGGGGGCTTACCATTTTGCCGGGCTTCGTCGATTTGCACGTGCCCGGCGGCGGTGGCGGCGATGTTATGCAGGGCGAGGCTGCCATCCGGCGCTGTGCTTCTCTGCATGCGCAGCATGGCACGACGTCTTTGTTGGCGACGACGATAACGGCGCCCATCGATGACATTTTGAATGCAGTTACTGCAGTCGCCGGCGTTGCTGGCGACCGGCAACAAGGCGAGGCGCGAATTCTCGGCGCCCATTTGGAAGGCCCCTATCTCAATCCTGAGTGTTTGGGTGCGCAGCCGCCCTTCGCGCAGGCACCAGACCTGGCGTTTGTCGGCAGACTGTGTGAGCGCGCGCCGGTGCGCCTGGTCACTCTGGCGCCGGAATGCGACCCCGGACACGCGTTGATCAAGGATTTGGCGGCCCGCGGTATCGCGGTTCAGATTGGCCACAGCACCGCCGACTACGACGAGACGGTGCGGGCGCTAGAGGACGGCGCACGCGGGTTTACTCATTTGTACAACGCCATGTCACCGCTGCATCAACGAGCGCCCGGCGTCGTTGGCGCAGCGCTGGCCCATGGCGAATACGCTGCCCTCATCCCCGATCTGGTTCATGTCGCGCCGGGCGCTATTCTCGCCGCGCTGCGGGCGGTGTCGCGGTTGTACTTCGTTACCGATGCGACGGCGGCGGCGGGTATGCCCGATGGCGACTATCCGCTGGGCCGCCATACCGTGACCAAGCGTGGCGGCAGAGTATTCCTGGCCGACGACACTCTGGCCGGTAGCACACTGACCATGGATCAGGCCCTGCGCAACCTCGTTTCCATCGGCTTGGACGTGGCGGATGCCAGCCAACGGCTGTCGGCCTTCCCCGCCGATTTTATCGGCGCCCGCGGTCGCGGGCGTATCGCCGAGAGGGCTTATGCAGACTTCGCCGTACTTGATGTCGATCTGCAGGTGGTCCAGGTGGTGGTCGAGGGTGAGACGGTGTTTACGGCCTAATTGCGCCACTGCGCTAGCACATCTTCGGCGCTGTTGCCGCGGTCGAGCGCCGTGCGTAGACTGTCGTTGCCCAGCAGGATATCGATCATCGGGCAATCGCTTTTTGCGGGCTTCCAGCTAAAATCCGGGTGCGTGCTGGCGACCCATGCCAGTAACCGCACACCGAAACCAAAACCATCGCATTGGCTGGTTCTTCGCTCGAAGCGAATGGCCGGTAGCGATTGCTTCGCATAGTCACCCGTAGTGGGATGAATTTCGCATGCCGTGGCCTCGATGCCCGTAGGCCAGCTGTTGGTGGCTTCGGTAGCGGCAGTTACGTTGAGCCACGGTGCGCCGATGCAGCGGAAGGACAGCGGCGTGCCACGTCCCTCGCTCAGGTTGGTCCCTTCGAACAGCACCAGACCGGGATAGAACTGGAGCGTGTCTGGGGTCACAAGAGAGGGGGAAGGCGGTACCCAGGGAGCTTCGTGGCGGGTGTCATCATTCCCAGCTGGTATCATCGTCAACCCCGAAGCGTAGGGATGGTAGCTCAGGGTCTCAGTGATCAGGGAGCCCAATGTCCTGCCATGGATAAAAGGCACCGCGAAATAAGCCAGGAACGACTGGAAACGGGGGTCTAGGGGCGGTCCAGCCGTGGTGGTCCCGAGCGGATTTTCGCGGTCGCAGATAATGACTTCGATCCCGGCATCGAGTGCCGCTTGTGCCGCCATCGCGGCGGTCGCCGCGTAGGTGTAGCAACGCACACCCACGTCTCTCAGATCTATGATCAGAACGTCGATCGTCGCCAGATGATCGGGCTTCGGCGCCTGGCGTTGGCCATACAGGCTGATGATGTCGATGCCGCTGGTCCCGTCGCGGTGGTCGGAAACAGACGCGCCGGCTGCCATATCGGTGGTGAAGCCGTGCTCGGGCGCGAATAAGCAAGCGAGACCCGAATTCGATCCTTCAGCGAGTGCTTCATTGAGGGCGCTGGCGCTTTGCGTTCCGTCCGCTGTTCGGCAGCCTGCATTGGTCAGCAGGCCGACCGAGCGCTGTTTCAGCGTGGCCAGACGATCGCCATCAGCCAGTAATCTGTCGATACCAGAAGACAACGCCAAAAGGCCGGGACGGGACGAGCGGGTCACGCCGGCGAAACTATCTTATGCTGAGCGGGGGAGGCAATTGCCGCGACGCTGCGTGGTGCGGGCTTAGGCGAATGTTTCGACTAAGGATCCAGCTCCGCTATTCGCGCCCCGAATTTGTTCGGGAAGTTCTTCGGCGGGAAAATGCTGCAAAACGTCGCCGGTTTAGGGTCGAGGATTTTGACCAACACTTCCTTTTTATCCTCACCGTAGTTGAGGCATGCATGTGCGCTGCACGGCTTCAGGCTCTGGCTCGTGCACAACAGGTTTCGCGTCGTCCCGCAGGGGGGACGGCCTGGTGAGGATTTCCGATTGCTTCGAGATTGGCCACAACCATCCTCCGAGCAACAGTGATAAGGCTATGTACTAGTTTCCAGGAAGCGCCAACGAATCGGCTAAATTCTGATACCGTTAATATCCGGAATTATTTCCTATTTTGAAGTGTATAGAAAGTTTTATCAAATAAAAAACGGACAAATGCAGTAATATATAATTTTAAGTAAATTCGAATATTGTCTTAATAAAATTGTCGGGATTTTACAGGCTTTATCAGCCGTGCCGGGTAACCAGCCCATGAGACGGCCAATTAGGCCGTGTTGCGATGTCTTTTGCGCCACAGCCGCTGCAACGCAGGCGAGCGCCCACCTCCGGCACTGGAAAACCGGGCCCGAATTGGGCTACTAGCACCCGCGCTAACAGGACCGCATGGTGGCTACAGCGGTTGCACCAACAGAATACATCGACCTGATGGGTCACCAACTCGCCCATGGTAATTGCGGAAATTTGCTGTTCGCGGGCGTTTTGCCACCGGCGTTTGAGGGCAGCCATGGGACATCGAAAGTTTTGAGAACGAAAAAGAACATAACAAGAACATTATATATGGTCAACGTTAGTTGCTGGAAGTCACCGTCGTAACTGCAATATTTGCCGGACCGGTGTAGGTAAGGATTAGAATCGGTGGTGGCGTTCGCTCAGCCAATCGAAATCAAGTGGGGACGCCGTTCGATAGCGCCGAGAATCTCAGCTAGGCTGGCATCCTGGCGCAGCCTCACTGGACCTCGCAACAATCCGTAACGCCCGGCGTTACCGCTTTTTTCGGGCAGTTTTTCGATCGCATAGAGGGGATGTTCTGCGGTATGGCGAAATATCGAAAAAACCGCACGGTCGCTACCGTGGTCGATGGCGTAATCCCGCCATTCTCCGGTGGCAACGCGGCGACTGTACTCGTTAAGTAAAACGCGCAGCTCGCTGCGGTCGAAGGATACTTGCTTTGCCTGCTTGCTGTGGACCTTAAAACTGTGAAGTGAACTCATCGGCGGCGCATCTGCTGATCGAACCCTTTGGCACTTTTATGGCTGGGAAAAGTTTTCCTTATTTTCCCCGGTGTGTCTAGTGTCGGAGCAATCGTCGGGTGCGGTGGTTTGCTGTTTTGTTTGGGTTTTGACGGGTGTAGCAGGTCACTTCGGCGATCGAACGGTAGCAGACGGGTTCGGCTGCGGGGTCGGGTGTATCATTCGGCATGGGCGGCCCAACTGTTGCCGGCAAGCGTGTTGCTGATACTGCAATCCATGCAAGTAGTGGTGGTCATGGTGTGGTCTGACACCGTTTTACCAGCTTGCACCACTGATACAACGTTGGCGCTGCCTACCGCCGGGGAGACCAAGTCCGTGCACGCCGTTAAAACGCCAGCGCCAATACGGCACCCAGCGGCTGCAGCATCGGCAACTCCACCAAGCGTAGGTTAATTTTGCTTAGGTGCGGTAGCTTCGGTATACCTGCCAGTTCCTCTACCAGACAATCAGTGTTATTTAGGGCCGCTTGATCAATGTACCCGGGCGCCATTATTTGCCCAATTGGTTAAAATTCTGCTTTGATTGTGAGGCCGAACGGCATAATCCATTCAAAAGTCTGTTAAAATCTTGCTTCGAGCATACAAGCAACGATATAGCGCTCAGGGCGTGGGGGCCCTGCGACTGGGTTGTTGCGTGAATTAGCTCGGCAGAGCCGACGGTAATGGAAAAGAGGACAGCACGTGTCGGATGACCTGTTTCGAGAAGTCGACGAAGAAGTTCGCCAGGACCAGTATTTACGGCTCTGGAAGCAATATGGCATCTACATCGCTGGTGTTGTTGTCACCATCATTTTGATCACCGTCGGTGTGGTGGTCTGGCGCGGCATGCAGCGTAGTGAACTCGAAGCTAACGGCGAGGAAATGCTTGCCGCGATTGCGGTAATGGAGGAGCGGCCGGATGAAGCCCTCGATCAACTCGCAGCATTGGGCAACGAAGGCACAAAGGGTTATCGCCTGCTCGCACGGCTGCGCGAAGCTGCATTACTGTCCGAGCGCGGCGACGCACGCAGCGCCGTCGCGTTATACGACAGCGTTGCAGCAGATTCCGGACACGAACAGATTTATCGTGATTTGGCAAAGCTGTTGTCGGTGAGCCACGGGATGTCGGTCATGGACCGTAGCGAAGTTGAGGATCGCCTAGCGCCTTTGGTCGGTGATGATAATGCGTGGCACTATTCGGCGCGCGAACTTGTCGCGACGGCAGAAATGTCATCTGGTGACACGGCGGCTGCCCGAGAGTCGTTCCAGGCGCTGGTCGATGATGTAGGTGCGCCGTCGGGCGTTCGTGCCCGCGCATCTGAAATGCTCGCTATTTTGACCCCATAGGGCAGCGTGGTACGGTGATGAATTGGCGCGGTATGCGGTTGGGGATGTTCGCGGCGGTAGCGATTTTGCTGACCGGATGCGACACCATCGACGACGTGTTGGGCAACAGAGAGGGTCCCAAGTTGCCTGGTACCCGGATCACCGTTCTGCTTGCTAATAATACTGTGCGGGCCGATCCGGGAATATCCGATCTTGCGGTGCAGTTGCCGCGGCCGTTTACAAATAACGCATGGCCGCAACAAGGCGGATTCGCCAACCACGCCATGCACCATCTGGCGCTGGGAGATTCACTTCGCCTGGCTTGGTCGGCCGATGCGGGATCCGGTTCGGACGATGATGCGCCCATTCTATCGGGGCCGGTTATCAGCAACGGCATCGTGTACACAATGGATGCTGCTGCAGTAGTCGCCGCACACACGGCCGGTGATGGCCGCTTGATCTGGCGCACCGACATCGAACCGCGGGAAGAAGACGATGGCAGTTGGGGCGGCGGACTCGCCGTAGATCAGGGCATGGTTTTTGCCGCCACCGGGTTTGCGCAAGTGGTCGCACTGACGGCGGACAGCGGTCAGGAAGTATGGCGCGCCGATGTTTCGGGACCCATGCGGGCGGCGCCGACGGCATTCGACGGCCGGGTTTTCGCGGTCACCAAGGACAATCAGCTGTTCGCACTCAATGCCAAGACCGGCGACATTCTATGGTCCCATACTGGGTTCGAGGAGATCGCTGGGCTTATCGGTAGCGCCAGTCCGGCGGTCGATGGCAATATCGTCGTCGTGCCGTACTCGTCGGGTGAGGTCTTTGCACTGCGCGTCGAAAATGGGCGCCAACTGTGGGTTGAAAATCTGGCAGCGATCAGACGCGCGGATGCGGTATCGGCACTCGCCGACATTCGCGGCCGCCCGGTCATCGATCGCAACAAGGTTTATGCGATCAGCCATTCCGGCCGCATGGTGGCCATCGACCTGCCGACCGGGCGGCGTCTGTGGGAAGTATCGCTGGGTGGGGTTAACCAGCCATGGGTCGCCGGCGATTTTGTCTTCGTTTTGACCACCGATGCCACGGTCGCGGCGATTACAGCGCGCGATGGACGTATCCGCTGGATCACGCCAATCGGCCTCTACGAAAATCCGGAAAAACGCCGGGGACGAATAAACTGGTCGGGCCCCGTTCTGGTGGGTGACCGACTTATCGTATCGGGAAGCAATGGCGTGACCTTGACGCTGTCGCCTTATACCGGCGCTATCGTCGGCGAGCAGGATATGCCCGACGCGGTATCCCTGTCGCCCGCGGTAGCCAACGAAACGCTTTACTTCCTGACCGATGAAGCGCGCCTAGTCGCCTACCGCTGACGCGGCGCCGGAAGCTCTCATGCAGCCTACTATCGTCATCGCCGGACGGCCGAATGTCGGCAAGTCCACTCTATTTAATCGCCTGGTCGGCCGACGCGATGCGATCGTCAACGACCAGCCTGGAGTGACCCGCGACCGCCGCGAGGGTGATGCCAGTCTCGGCGGTCTGAAGTTTCGCGCCGTCGATACTGCGGGGCTGGAGGACTCCTCCAACGACAGCCTGCCGGCGCGCATGCGCCGCCAGACCGAGACCGCAATCGGCGATGCCGATCTGGTGCTCCTGGTTATCGATGCACGCGCCGGCGTGACACCGGTCGATGAGCATTTTGCCAGCTGGCTGCGCACCCTGTCCGTGCCCGCCGTCCTGGTTGTCAACAAATGCGAAGGTCGCTTGGCCGAACCGGGAACCTACGAAGCCTACAGCCTGGGGCTCGGCGAGCCGGTGCCGGTATCGGCCGAGCATGGTGGTGGTATGAACTTGTTGTACGAGGCCGTCGTGGCCGAACTGGGCGGCGGCGAACTGTCGGCCGAAGAAGACATAGACAAGGATGGGAAAGGGGGTCCGTTGCGCTTGGCGATCGTCGGACGCCCGAACGTCGGCAAGTCCACCTTGGTCAACGCGCTGATCGGCGACGAGCGCCTGCTGACCGGTCCCGAGGCCGGGGTTACCCGCGATGCCATAACCGTCGAATGGGATTACCAGGGCCTCCGCATCGCCCTGGTAGATACGGCTGGGCTGCGGCGTAAGGCCCACATTTCCGGGAAACTCGAACAGCTTTCAGTTGGCGATGCTCTGCGCGCCGTCCAATACGCCGAAGTTGTCGCCCTCATTCTCGATAGCGAGCAACTGCTAGAGCGCCAGGACCTGACCATAGCCCGGCATGTTGTCGAAGAGGGGCGCGCACTGGTGCTTGTCATCAATAAATGGGACATCGTCGCCAATAAGCGTGCCGTCATGGCGGCGCTGAACGACCGGCTGCAGACGTCGCTGCCCCAGGTCGCCGGCGTGACCATGATTACGGTGTCGGCCCTGACCGGCAAAAATCTCGACGCGCTGATGCCCGCCGTGGTCGACGCCTACGAGGTTTGGAACCGGCGTGTGTCGACGGCCGCGCTGAATAGCTGGTTGGCCGATGTTCTCGACCGGCATCCGCCACCGCTGGCGGCCAACAAACGGCGCATTCGCCTGCGGTATGTTACTCAGGCCAAGGCGCGCCCGCCGACCTTTGTCATTTTTGGTAACCGGCCGGAGGATCTGCCCGATAGCTATGTCCGTTATCTGGAAAACTCTATGCGCGATAGCTTCAAGCTTTCCGGCACGCCGATCCGCATCAACATGCGCAAAAGCGGTAACCCCTACGACAAGGGAAAGGGTAAAGGTAAAGGTAAAGGTAAAGGTA
>CAZHBA010000102.1:0-25695 GCA_964530225.1 uncultured Rhodospirillaceae bacterium
TTCGCCTGGTCACGGGCGACACCGAGGTTACGCCCTATGGCGGCGGCACCTGGGCGTCGCGCGGTGCGGGTGTCGGAGGTGAGGCCACATGGCAGACTGCGCGTGCGCTGCGCGAGAATATCCTGGCGCTCGCGGCGATGATCACCCAGTCCCAGCCGGGTGAACTCGATATTGCGAAGGGCGTCGTGATCAACCGGGCGACGGGCGAAGAACAGATTTCGCTCGCCGAATGCGGCCGTATCGCCTATTTCCGTCCGGATACACTCGATAATTTTCAGCCTGAACTGATGGTGACACGTCATTTCGTTCCCAAGCAGTTCCCCTTTTGCTTCACGAACGGCGTGCTTGCCTGTCATATTGAGCTGGATCCGGATACCGGCCTGATCCGACCCCTGAAGTTCTGGTGTGTTGAGGATTGCGGCACGGTGCTGAATCCGCAGCTCGTGGATGAGCAGATCCGCGGCGGTATCGCCCACGGGCTCGGGCCCACGCTCTACGAGCAGTGCCTTTATGACGAACGGGGGCAACTGCTCAATGGTAGTCTCGCAGACTATTTGGTCCCCACGACGGGGGAGATGCCGGACACGATCGTTGGCCATGTCACAACCGCGACACAGGAATCCGAACTTGGCGCCAAGGGCGCCGGAGAGGCCGGCACCGCCGGTACGCCGGGCGCCGTTTTGAATGCGCTGAACGACGCGCTTGCGCCCTTCGGGGCGGAGCTGACGGATATGCCGTTCACACCTGAGAAAGTGTTGCGCGCGCTCGGTCGGGCATGACGCAGGTTCAAATTCTGCCCCCGCAACCAAAAATAAATCCCGCTAATTCATACAGTTAGCGGGATTTTTCTTTGCCTCTAGGCCGCCTGATATCAACCGTTCCTGCTAAAATTGCCGCATTTATTGCCGCTTTTTTCCCTGCTAGGCTTATACGTTGGGTCTCCTTTGGTGAAACCTTGATTAGGTCCAATGCAGTGACGTTTGGGGCGACCCCAGACTGCCCTCGGCGGTCAAGAAAGGTGGTGTAGGACAATCTTCAGCGCATACGATATCAGGGACAGGGCATCACCGATCACGGCCCAGGGGCCCGGGCGCCTGTTGCGATGGCTAGATTGGGCCGACGGCCACTGCCAGCGTTCAGGTGCCGGCCTTCAGGGCAACGCTAGCGACCGGCGCGTCGTCGGCGAGTACCATGTCGACCTCGAACAGCGTGCCGCAGGAGGCGCACAGATAGTGGCGCAGCACAAATTGGCTCGCCGCGGCGTGGCGCAGCGCCGGCTCGCCGAAGTTGATGTCCTCGTCGTAGCTGGCGGCGAAGTCTTTGTAGTTGGCGTTCGCCGGACCGAGTTCCGCCTCGCAGTGCCGGCAGGCATAGGCCTGGCCGTTCGCGGTCTCGGCCAGTTCCAGGTTTTCAAGCAATTGCATGGTTGGCGCTCCTTACGAGCCGGTCTTGGCGGATGGCCTCGCGGCGCGCGGTCGTCGCATCGACATCGACGCCGCCGGCATCAGCCAGAACGACGCCGTAGACGGTGTGCGCGGCCGCGGCGCTGACGTAGCCGTCGCGGACATCGACTTCGACGGCGTCAGGATCGCGATCAAGCGGGTCGCCAAAGCCGCCGCCGCCGGCCGAGACGAAGCCGTAGATGACGTCGTCGCCATCCATCTCCGTTGTCCCCTTGGGGTCGAGCGGGTCCCACTCGCCGGCGAGCTCGTCGAATTTCGTCGGTAGCGCGGTGCCGTCGGCGAGAGCCTTTTTGATACCGGCCCGGCGCATGATGCCCGCGGGTGTGTGCGACGCCGGCAGCCCACCGGCGAAGCCGAGGCACGGGCGCGGATCGCTGCCGACGCTGATGGTCACGATATCGATGTGCTCGGCGCCCCAGCCGACCATCGCGTTCTCGAGGCCGTTGCCGCCGCGGTACTTGCCGGGGCCGCCGGAATCGGGCGTGACGCGGCGCCACAAATACATCAGCGGAAACAGCATCTCGGTGGTCTCCACGTTGGCGATCATGGTCTTCACCGACCAGGTGTTCTGTGCCGCTCCGGTACCGTCGTGGCCCCGCCACCCGCCGGTGCCGCCGGCGAAATGATCCATCTCGATAGTCGTAAAATAGCGTCCGTCGTCGCGCTGGCCGGAAAGGTTGTAGACGAAGAAGCTGCCGGTGACGCAGCCGCAGGCCTCCTCGCGCAACGCATCGCTGCAGCTGATCATCTTCGAAAAGACGTTCAGCGCCGCGGTCATGGTCAGGATGTTGGCGCCTGACGGTACGCCCGCGGAAACCGCCGCCGGCCGGACCGGATTGACAATCGTGCCTTCGGGCAGCACGAAGTCGAGCCGCCGAAACAGCCCCTCGTTCCAGGGAATGTCATAACACACCATCGAGACGAACGGCGCCGCGGCCGAGCTCATCGTGCCGGCGACCGCCATATTCTCCGAGCCGGCCGTCTGCAGCGACGTGCCGGTGAAATCCAGGGTGATGCGCCCGTCCTGCTTGGTCGCGGTGATCTGCACCTTCAGATGCGGCTCGCGGCGGCCCTCAACGTAGTTGACGGTGGTCCAGCTACCATCGGGGATCATCGCCAGCTTGGCCGCTACCCGCTCGTCCGAGTAGCGGATAAGCTGCGCGAACAGCGCGATGACGGTGTCCTTGCCGTAGCGTTCCACCATCTCGACCAGGCGGCGCTTGACGACGTTGTTGGCGGCAATTTTGGCACGAATGTCGAGCAGGCCGAATTCGGGCGCACGCACCGCGTTGCGGAAGAAGTCCTCGATGTCGCGGCGGATGACGCCGCGGTCAACGAGCTTAAGCCCCGGCGCTGAAAAGCCCTCCTCGTAGAGGTTGCGTGCGTTCACACAGACGCTGCCGCGGTCGATCCCGCCGACGTCGGACTGGTGCGATCCGCAACCGGTCCAGGCGATGATCTCGCCCTCAAAGAACACCGGCGCCAGCAGTTGCACGTCGTTGTAGTGGATCGGCCCGATGTAGGGGTCACTCAGCAAAAACTGGTCGTCCTCGGCAAATCCGGGATTGTCGGCATAGTTGGCGATGACGTGTCGAATCCCATAGGAGAGCGACCGCGTCCAGTGCAGCACCCCGCCGCCGAACACCGCCAGTTCGCCGGCCGGCG
This sequence comes from uncultured Rhodospirillaceae bacterium, assembly GCA_964530225.1. Taxonomy (GTDB): domain Bacteria; phylum Pseudomonadota; class Alphaproteobacteria; order UBA6615; family UBA6615; genus CAZHBA01. Next base: position 3,129 of record CAZHBA010000102.1, read on the forward strand.
TGCAGATCGCTTCCTGGTGATCACCGGCCTCATAGACAACCGGGTTACCGGAAACTTGACCGATCGTGTAGTAGGCCTCGTCGATAATCGCGTCGAGCTTGTGGCGCAGCACACCAAATGTAATGGGATCGAGTGTCGTCATGCGGGCACCTCTGCCATCGTTGCGCTAGCGGCCATTGCCGGGTCTCCGTCCAGGGCGGCGATACGAACGTTCCCGTGACCGTCGACGTGCGCGCGAAACGCCGGCGGCACGACAATCGTCGTATGCGGCGCTTCGATAATCGTCGGGCCGGCGATTTCGTTACCCGCTTCAAGCAGGTTTGACCGATAGATGGCCGTCTCGCGAAAGACCCCGTCGAACCAGGCATCGCGCGATCCGACCCAGGCAGCGGTGGGATCGGCCGACACGGCGGACCGTGTGGGGCGTTCGGGCGTCGGTAGGTAGCCGTAGCCTTCGACGGTGAATGCCGTGACGAAGCAGCCCGCTTCGACGAAGGCGGAGCCCTTACCGTAGAGCCTCTCGTAGAGCGCGTCGAAGGCCTGGTTAACCTGGCCGATCGCCGCGTCGTCGTAGCTGCGGCGCGCGATCGGCACCGTCACCGTGTGGACCTGGACGCCGTAGCGCATATCGAGGCTGTAGACGATGTCGCGCCGCGCCTCGGGCGACTCGTCGCGGTCGAGGCGCGCCACCACCTGCGCCTCGAGCGCCGCGAGTTTTTCGTTGAATTCCGTCGTGTCGATCGGCATGGCGGCGAATTCGAGCAGGCGCGCCCGGTGCAGCAGCGGCGCGGTGGCTACGCCAAGCGCGGAAAACGTGCCGGCCAGCGCCGGCACCACGACCTCGGTGATTGCCAGCTCTTGCGCGTAAAACGCCGCGTGCATAGCGCCAGCGCCACCGAACGCGTAGAAGGTGAAATCGCGCGGGTCGTAGCCGTGGGCGATGACCTGGCGCGACACCAGCGACGCCATGTGCGCGTTGGCGATAGCGAAAATGCCGGCGGCGGCTTCCTCGATGCCCATGTCGAGACCGGCCGCGACGTCGGTAAGCGCCTGGCGCGCCAGGTCGAGCTGCAACGTGTCGCGGCCGCCGAGGAAGTAATTTGGATTGAGATAGCCGAGCACGGCGGCGGCGTCGGTCACCGTTGGCAGCGTGCCGCCGTGGCCGTAGCAGGCGGGCCCGGGAACCGCGCCGGCGCTTTGTGGGCCGACGTTGAGCGCGCCGCCATCGTCGATCCATGCGATCGAGCCGCCGCCGGCGCCAATCGACTCCACCTCGATCATCGGGAAGCCGACCGGATAGCGCGACACCAGTGGCGATCGGGCGACGATCCACGTGCCGTCGGCGATGATGCCGACGTCGAAGCTGGTGCCGCCGACGTCGGCGGTGATGACATTCTTGTGCCCGAGCAGCTCACCCTCGCTGCGGCTCGCGATCACGCCGCCAGCAGGGCCCGACTTCAGCGTGTAGGCCGGCACCGTCTCGCTGACGTAAAGTGCGCCGCCGTCGCTCTGGCCGACAAGGAGCTCGCCGCCAAAGCCGTGCTGCTGCAGCAGCGCCTCGAGCTCGTCGAGCGAAGCGGTCAGCCGGGGCGCCACGTAGGCGTTGATCGCCGCGGTGTTAAATCGCTCGTACTCGCCGAGATGCTCAGCGATTTCGTGCGAGGCGCAGACGAAGATATCGGGGTGACGAGTCTGGATAATTTCCTTGGCCTGGCGTTCGTGGTCGGGGTTGCGCACCGACCACATGAAACCGATGGAAAGCGCCTCCGCGCCCGCCGCGAGCAAATCGTCGCTTACGGCAGCGACCTCGTCGGGGTCGAGAGGAACGACAACTCGGCCGTCACGGTCGATGCGTTCGTGCACGCCGCGTGTCAGCCGCCGTGGCACCACCAGCGGTGCCTTATGCTGCCGGTAGGCGCGCCGCACCTCGGCGAGGCTGAGGCCCGTCCAGGCCGCCATGCCGCGGCCGATGTCGAGGATGTCCTCGAAGCCACTCGTCGTGACGAGGCCGGTCTCGGCGCCGGTTCGGGTCAGCAAGGTGTTGATCGCGGTGGTGCCGCTGAAGCGGAAAATCCGCGTTTCGGCCAGCAGCGCCGCCAGATCGAGCCCGCGCTGCTGCGCGGCATCGCGCACGCTGTCGAGGATGCCGTCGCCGAGGCGCTCCGCCGTCGTCGGCGCCTTGCCGGTAACAACGTGCCCGTCATCACCGATCGCGACGGCGTCGGTAAACGTGCCGCCGGTGTCGACGCCGATCAGGTATCCCATGGGGCCCCCTTAACCGTTGCTAGCCTACCAGCCGTGCGGTTCGGTGTCGAAAATGCCGATTGGCGCAAGCTCGCCGCGCAGAAGCTCACAGGCGGCCACGTCAAGCGGCCGGATCGGCAACCGGGTCGGCCCGACCGGGCGGCCCATCATCGCCATCGCCGCCTTGATCGGCGCCGGGTAGCCAACCTTGAACAGCTGCCACAGGTGCGAGCACTTCTCCTGCCGCGCTTGTACATCCTCGGTGCGGCCCTCGACGATGGCGTTGTAAAGTCCGGTCACCAGATTTGGCGCCACGCCGCCGAACGCCGACAATGAGCCTCTGCCGCCCAACGCCATTGCCGGCTCGAGGTATTCGATGCCGAGCATCAACGCGAAGTCAGGCCGCAGCCGGGCCGCTCGGCGCAGTTCGATGAACGTCTCGAAATTGTGGCTCGCTTCTTTGAGACCGATGAAGTTATCGAAGCGCTCGATCAGGCGCACCAGGGTTTCTGGGCTCAGCCCGATGCCGTTTTGATAGGCCGGTGAGTTGTAGGCCATCACAGCAATGTCGACCGACTCCATGATCGCGGCGAAATGCTCGTAGATTGCTTCCTGTGGCGGTTTCCAGTAGTACGGCGAAATGGCGATGACACCGTCCGCACCGACCCGCTCGGCATGGCGGGCCAGATCGACCGCAGCGTCGGTACCCGGCATCGACACGTTAACCACCACCGGCACGCGGCCGTCGGCGGCCTTGACCGCGGTTTCGGCAAGGCGCCGGCGCTCCTCGTCTGTCAGGTTGAGCGATTCGGCGATGTGCAAGCAGACCATTATCGCCGTCGTGCCCGGCTTGCGCTGGCCGATGTGGAAATCTATGAGCTTCTCGTAGGTTGCGTAGTCGACGGCGAGATCTTCCGTCATCGGGGTCACCGGAGATTGCATGATCCCCTTTGGCACGGTACGCAGCCCGGCAACCGGGCGCGCCGCGTCGACGGTTTCGGTGACGGCTGCCATGGTTTTTCTCCCTTGATGTTCGCACCAACGCGCGCCTTCGCATTGCCGAACTTATCAACTGCGATGGGGCGCAGCAATCCGGCCCGCGGTTGCCGCGGCCAGTCCAGCCGGACCATGACGACACCCAGCGCGGCCAACGCGACCGCGCGCCCGACGCCCATTGGATCAGCCACAGCCACGCCGGTGTCGGCGTGGCGACACAGGCCGACGGACTGTTGCCGCTGACTCAGCAGGCTCTGTCGGTACTGGTCCACACTGGATATCGCGATTACGATGTCTCGGCTAGAAAGCGCCACTCGAAGTCCTTTCCAACCACACGGACCACACCACCCAAGGAGAGGGTCGAACTTCGCTGCAGCTGAGAGGGGGCACCATGCAATACCGCCAAGTGGGAAACTCTGGCTTGCGCGTCTCGCTCAACGGCCTCGGCTGCAATAATTTCGGTGCCCGCATGAACACCGAAGAGGCGCGCCCCATCGTCTACCAGGCGCTCGATCTCGGCGTTACCCTGTTCGACACCGCCGATTCCTACGGCTCCGGCGGTTCGGAGAGCGCGCTCGGGGAAATCCTCGGCAGTCGACGGCAGGACATCGTGCTGGCCTCTAAATTCGGCCTGTCGCTGGAGGTGTCGCCGCGCCGCGTGCTCCCGGTTACGCGCGATTACATCATGGATGCCGTCGACGGCAGTCTGCGCCGCTTAAAGACAGATTGGATCGACCTGTACCAGCTGCACGCGCTACATCCGCAGACCCAGATCGAAGAAGTGTTGCGCGCGCTCGACGACCTGGTGAGGCAAGGCAAGGTCCGCTATGTCGGCTGCAGCAACCTGCCGGAGTGGCGCGTCGTCGACGCCAACTGGAGCGCGCAGAGCCAGGGTCTCAGCCCGTTCGTTTCGTCACAGAACGAATACAACCTGCTCTATCGTGCGGTGGAGAAAGAGCTGTTGCCGGCATTGCGGGAAAAACAGATGGGCTTCCTGCCCTTCTTTCCGCTGGCCGTCGGCGTACTGACCGGCAAGTACCGCAAGGGTCGGGAGATCCCGGCTGGCACCCGGCTCCACCTGGCGCCCCATATCGCGGCCCGTTATTTCAACGAGGAAACCATGGTCATCGTCGAGGCGTTGATCGCGTTCGCTGAGGCCCGCGACCGATCGCTGCTCGAGCTGTCGTTCGCCTGGCTGGCCAGCTGCGACGTGATCCCCAGTATTATCGCCGGCGCCAGCCGGCCCGAGCAGGTTGCGGCCAACGTCGCCGCCGTCGGATGGGAACTCACCGACGACGAGATTACGGAGATCGACGAAATCGCCACTTATGACTCCGACAGTCGCTTTGGCAGCATATTCCGCGATTGAGGTTCGTCACCTGATCGACTATTTTATGCTGGCAACCATATGGCAACCACCGTGACTGATTTCAGGGCGCTTACGAGGTGGAGTTTCGGGGGGTAGCGCCTATAGATTTTTGACTCCCGCAAACGCTACATTCGTTCCGCTGCGTCGAAACAGCATAAATACTTGGTTAAACGCACATTTACCCGCACCCGCGCCGAGCTGCACCGGCCGTGACGGTGTGAACGCTCGCTTGCGATGATCGCCACCCAGGGACTTACCGACCTTCTCCGTAATCAAGCCTACCTGCGGGTGTGGCTGGTCGGCGTGTTCAGCGGCGTCGCGCGCTGGCTGGAAATGCTGGTCGTCGGGGTCTATACCTTCGACACTACCGGCTCGCCCTTCCTGGTGGCGCTGTTGGTGATTTTGCGCCTGGCGCCGCTCGCCGTGCTGGGATCGATCGTCGGCACCTTCGCCGACCGCATGGCGTCGCGCCTGTTCCTGACCGCGACCATGGGCATCGCCTTGGCGGTGTCGACGGCGGTGTTTCTGATCTTCGTCGCCGACCTCGACCAGTATTGGGTGGTGGCCGCCTCAAGCTTCGTATCCGGGGTGGTGTGGACCACCGACATGCCTCTGCGCCGGCGGCTACTGGGCGACATCGCGGGCATGGGACGCATCGCCCCGGCGATGAGCCTCGATAGCGCCACCAACAATGCTACCCGCATGCTGGGCCCGCTGGTGGGCGGCGTCCTGTTCCAGTGGCTGGGATCGGCCGGCGCCTTCGCGTTGAGCGCCGCCATGTACGCTCTCTGCGTGATCCTGCTGCTGGGGTTGCCGGTGATCGTTGCCGGTGACGCGGTAAAGCGCGAAGCCACCCACGCCTTCCGCGACTTCAAGGAGGTGTTCGCGCTGATCGCCCGCGACCGCGATATCCTGCGTATTCTCCTGGTGACCATCGTCTTTAACATTTGGGGCTTCCCGTTTATTTCGATGATCCCGGTGGTTGGCCGCGAAGTGCTCGAGGTGAGTGCCGGCTGGATCGGTGTGCTGGCTGGTTTGGAAGGCGGCGGCGCGTTTGTCGGCGCGACGCTGATCGCCCTGGGGCTGCGAACGGCGAATTTTCGCCGCCTCTATTATTTCGGCATGATGGGGCATCTCGGCTTCGTATTTCTCGCCGGCTGGATGGCCTCGACCGTGCCCATGGCCGTGGTTTTGTTCTGTGTCGGCATGATGGCCGCCGGGTTCTCGACCATGCAGAGCACGCTGATCTACAGCGTCGCACCGCCGGAAATGCGCGGCCGCCTGTTCGGCGTGCTGGTCATCTGCATTGGCACTGGACTGATCGGCTTCGCCAATGTTGGCCTCATGGGCGAGTGGTTCGGTGGCTCGGCCGCCATCCGCATCATCGCCGCCGAAGGCATCATACCGTTGATCCTGATCGGCATCGGCTGGCGTCAGCTGTGGCGCGCCGGCGGTGGCTGAAGGGCTGTGGCATAGCAGCAGCGTTTCCAGCATCGATCCGCTGGCGTAATTATAGCCGTTTAGAATCCCTGCCATGTCCAAACTGATTTGCGGCTTGCCGCCAAGCTCTAAACTTCTGTTCCGTAGAAGTTTAGCAAAGCCCCTCGTCGCTGGAGGCCGTCCCTGAAAAGCACGGTCTCACGCATACGATCCCAGGGACAGGGCATCATGGGAGGCTGCGGGGTCCTCGTGTGCCCACACCACCTCACCATCATGGCTAATCTCAAAAATACCTGAACTGGTGATGGTCATTAAAATGTTGCCGTTTTCTAATTTGGCTGCATCCAAAACCGCCCCGGGCATTGAACTAGGCGGGTTATACTCCCATAAGATATTGCCGTTAAAATCAACTTCGACCACCCTAGGTTGACGGGGCTCGGTCATGTCAGCCAACAGTGTTGTACCTTCAAAGACCCGGCTTTTTTCAAAATGTGTAACCTCGTAATCCCCAGCAAGCGCGGGAAACACGACCAAGCATACAAAAGCAATCAGACATAAAACTGGCACCAGTCGTTTCACTCCGTGATGGAGACATAAGGTGGCGAAGATTTAAAGCTGGTTGTTGGGTGAGAAGTCTGTCAGGAGTTTGGGGAACGGCTCAAATCCGGGTGACGGTGGTTCCTAGACACAGAGTAAAGCAATGGCCAGGCAGAAGATGGCGGTCAGGTTTTTCATGAGAGAACGGCACCCCCAAATCGATAAAATCAGAAAGCCATTGCAGAGCGATCGTTACCAGTAGCCTAGGCCGTCCAGTTTGCCACCAAGCAAAAGATTCAAGTCACGGTTGCAGTTTTCGTGTTCGGTGCGGATCATTCGTCGTATGGCAGGCGTGAAGGGATCAGCCTCTCTGCCCGGCGCGCGCTTGGCAGCGGCGGTCGCTACCTTCGCTGCCGCGCCGTAGGCAACGCGCAATGGCATTGGGGCACCGTTGGCAGCGCGTCGTGCATAAAGCCGGCTGGCGATGGTCTGCAACTTTTAGCAATGATATTGGCGTCCATATTCGTCCGCCGAATTGTATCAGTGATAAACCAATGGCGGCAGCAGTATGGGACATATCTGTTGCCTTCAATATCGTGAGTTACTCCTGCACCCTCTAAAGCTGTGTGCCAACCTTCTCTTAAATCGCCAAACTTTCGCCCATCAACATCACAAAAAACGTAATCGTCTGGTTCGCAGAAATCGTTACCCACTAATTCAAACTCATTGTCTTGGCGTGATTTATAGAGACGTTTAAGGGCTTCTGAAGCGGCTGGCATCCCAATCACCTCTCGCCTCTTTTTGACCTTGCTGTGGGTGCCAATAACAACAAAACGCACTATGGCAAAATCATTAACGACTGTGTGCTCTATAATGTCCTTCCACTTAAGATTATAGCACTCGCCAACACGAATGCCTGTCCCACACAAGAACAGTATCCACTCTCTGAGCTGACTTCTATGCCGTTCAATACGCCTATCCTTGCCGTGTTTGCCTACCTCTGCTTTCAGCCACTTGCTGCTTCGCAAGTAGGTTGTAAGCGTTTTGTATTCTGCTTCTGTGAACGGTAGCCGCGATTGAAGGTTGTTCTTTTTGATGGTGAACTCTGGGATTGGAGCGTTCATATAAGAGTGATTTTTTGCCCATTTTAAGACTGCCCTAAACATCTGAAGGTCCCAAGATATTGTGCGCGAGCTTGGGGTCGCCTTGATGTTCTTGTTACTCCTTAGTCGCGCCCTTTTTTTATCTGTCAGATTTGTAGTCCAGTAGGTCGTGCGCCACTGAGGATAATTCTCAAAATGTGATAACCTAATATTGTCTATCATTTCGCCATCAAGGTATTCCAAGACGTAATTCTGGACGGTCTTTCTGAAGCCTCTCTCCATATGGAGAGAGTAGCCCTCGACACCTGCCTTTCTTTTCTCCACATAATCATTCAGAAAAATCTCAAATACTGATGCGAAGGTTCTGCCCTTTAATATCCTGTCTTGCTGTAGCTCTGAGGATATCTGCCCATATCGGACTTGGGCTTTTAAGATGGCTTCGCCCTCGTCCTTAGTTTTGAGGCTTTCAATTTTATAAATTCCCTCTTGATTTAGATGCTTCTTGTCTTGGGGAATAAGGAAACGAGCGTAAAAAATTTCTTCGTTCTTCTTGTTTGTTCGCGTCAGAAGACTGATGGTGATTTTGCCATTTTCGTTGAATGCCAAATCTCTTGTGGTCTTTTGAACCAAGGCTTGTGCCTCCAAAAAAATACACAGGTAGTATCTAAGGGGTAGCACAGATCACTGTTCTAACCTAACGAAAATTAGAAAATACACATAAAAAATACACAGTAAAATGACAAAAATTCAACAAAATCAACATTCTAAAGATGCACGCTGGCAGTTTTGGATCGATCGGGGCGGGACGTTCACCGATGTTGTCGCGCGCCGGCCCGATGGCTCGCTGGCCACCCACAAGCTGCTGTCGGAAAACTCGGGGCACTACCGTGACGCCGCCGTGCAGGGTATTCGCGAAGTTCTCGGCCTTGTCGCCGGCGCACCGATCCCGGCCGAGCAGATCGATGTCGTCAAGATGGGCACTACGGTAGCCACCAATGCACTACTCGAGCGCAAGGGCGACCGCACGGTACTGGCGGTCACGAGCGGCTTTCGCGATGCCTTGCGCATCGGCTATCAGGCGCGACCGCGGCTGTTCGACCGCCATATTGTACTACCCGAATTGCTCTACGAGAGCGTTGTCGAGATCGACGAGCGCATCGGCGCCCACGGCGATGTGCTGACACCGTTCGACGACACAAGCGCGCGCGCCGGTCTGCGGGCTGCCTACGATACGGGCATCCGCGCCATCGCCATCGCCTTCATGCATGCCTATCGCTTTCCGGCGCACGAACAAGCTTGCGCTGAGTTGGCGCGCGAGATCGGCTTTACCCAGGTCTCCGTGAGCCACGAGGTGAGCCCGCTAATTAAGCTGGTCGGGCGCGGCGACACCACCATCGTCGATGCTTACCTGTCGCCGATCCTGCGGCGCTATGTCGATCAGATGGCTAGTGAGCTCGGCGGTGTCAAGCTGATGTTCATGCAGTCGAACGGTGGCCTCACCGACGCCCATATGTTCCAAGGCAAGGACGCTATTCTGTCGGGTCCGGCGGGCGGCGTCGTCGGCGCGGTCGAGGTTAGCGCCGCAGCGGGGTTCGGCCAGATCATCGGCTTTGACATGGGTGGCACCTCGACCGACGTCACCCATTACGATGGCGAATACGAGCGCGCCTTTGAAACGCTCGTCGCCGGCGTGCGCATGCGCGCGCCGATGATGCAGATCCATACCGTCGCGGCCGGCGGCGGCTCGATCTGCACCTTCGATGGCGCCCGCTACCGCGTCGGGCCGCAAAGCGCCGGTGCTGAGCCGGGACCGGCGAGCTATAGCAAGGGCGGGCCGCTCACCGTCACCGACTGCAACGTTATGCTCGGTAAGCTGCAGTCCGATTATTTTCCGCACGTGTTCGGGCCGAACCAGGACCGGCCCCTAGACGCCGCCGTGGTGCACGAGAAGTTCGCCGCGCTCACCGCCGATATCCGCACTGTCACCGGCGATACAAGAACGCCGGTCGAGGTTGCCGACGGGTTCCTCAAGATCGCTGTCGAGAACATGGCCAACGCGATCAAGAAGATATCGGTGCAGCGCGGCTACGACGTCACCGAATACACGCTGTGCAGTTTCGGCGGTGCGGCCGGTCAGCACGCCTGCTTGGTTGCCGACGCGCTGGGCATGACGCGGGTGCTCGCCCATCCGCTGGCCGGCGTGCTGTCGGCCTACGGCATGGGCCTCGCCAACGTACGGGCGCTGCGTGAACAATCGGTGGAAGCGCCGTTGTCGAGAGCGGCCATCGGCGAGGCGGCGGCTCTTCTCGATCGCATGGCCACCGATGCCACGGTGGAAGTGGCGGCACAGGGCATCGACGCTGCGCGCATCGAGGTGTTGCGTCGCCTGCATCTGAAATATGACGGCACCGACACGCCGCTGATCGTCGACTTCGCCGCTGCCGAGGCCATGGCCGCGCAGTTCGAAACCCTGCACCGCCAACGCTACGGCTTCGTGATGCTGGAAAAGGCACTGATCATCGATACCGCGGCGGTCGAGGTTGTGGGCCGCAGCGAGAACAGCATTGGTAGCACGCCATCCGACGTAGCCGCATCGAAAGAAGCTCAGCCTCTGGCCACGGTCGAAACTCATATGGCGAATACGGCGCACGCGACGCCGGTCTACGACCGCAAAACATTGACGCCGGGCGCCGTCATCGACGGGCCAGCGATCATCCGCGAGGCAGTGGCGACCACTGTTGTCGAACCCGGCTGGCGGGCCAACTTCACCGGGCGCGGCGATCTGGTACTCGAACGCGTCGTGCCGTTGGCGCGTACCGCGGCCATCGGTACCTCAGTCGATCCGGTAATGCTCGAAGTGTTCAACAATCTCTACATGTCGATCGCCGAGCAGATGGGCTTCACCCTGCAGAACACGGCCTATTCGGTGAACATCAAAGAGCGGCTCGATTTCTCCTGCGCGGTGTTTGACCCGGGTGGTAATTTGGTTGCCAACGCGCCGCACATGCCGGTTCATCTGGGTTCCATGAGCGAGAGCGTGCGCGTGGTGATCCGTGAAAACATCGGCCAGATGAAGGCGAGCGATGTTTATGTGCTGAACGCGCCCTACAATGGCGGCACCCATCTACCCGACGTCACTGTAATTACGCCGGTATTTGATGCAGCGGGCGCGGACATTCTGTTTTATGTTGGCAGTCGTGGCCACCACGCCGATATCGGCGGGCTGACCCCAGGCTCGATGCCGCCGCACAGCCGTGTCGCTGAGGAAGAAGGCGTGCTTATCGACAATTTCAAGCTACTCGACGGCGGCTGCTTCCGCGAGGACGAATTCCGCGCGCTGCTAGCGTCGGGAACTTATCCGGCACGCAACATCGATCAGAACATTGCCGACATCCGCGCCCAGATTGCCGCCAATGAGAAGGGCGTTAGCGAACTGCACAAGATGGTCGATCATTTCGGGCTGGCCACCATGCACGCCTATATGGGCCACGTGCAGGACAACGCCGAGGAATCGGTGCGCCGGGTCATCGACGTGTTGCAGGACGGCAATTTCACTTACCCCATGGATGACGGTAGCGAGATCAAGGTACGCGTGACTATCGATGCTGCACGCCGTCAGGCGACCGTCGATTTCTCCGGTACCAGCGCCCAGCGGGACAACAACTTTAACGCCCCCAGCGCGGTGTGCCGCGCTGCCGTGCTATATGTCTTTCGCACTCTGGTCGACGACGACATTCCCATGAACGAGGGCTGCCTCAAGCCGATCGACATTATTATCCCCGCAGGCTCGATGCTGGCGCCGCAATATCCCGCCGCCGTGGTCGCCGGCAATGTCGAGACCAGCCAGGTTATCACCGATGCGCTGTATGGTGCGCTCGGCGTCATGGCGGCGGCACAGGGAACCATGAACAATCTCACCTTCGGCAATGCTCGCTACCAGTATTATGAGACCATCTGCGGCGGCTCGGGCGCCGGCCCAGATTTCGACGGTACCTCGGCGGTGCACACCCATATGACTAACTCGAGGTTAACCGATCCGGAGGTGCTCGAATGGCGTTTTCCGGTGGTACTCGAGAGCTTCGAGATCCGTGCTGGATCGGGTGGCGATGGCGCACATCGTGGCGGCGACGGCGCCGTGCGTCGCCTGCGTTTCGAAGAGGCGATGGAAGCGATGATGCTGTCCAACCACCGTATCGTTGCCCCCTATGGGCTGAACGGTGGCGCGGCCGGGGCGCTCGGCCGCAACTGGATTGAGCGCACTGACGGCAGCTGCCACGAGATGACCGGCACTGACAAGGCCGACATCGCTGCCGGCGATGTCTTTGTCATCGAAACGCCTGGCGGTGGTGGTTATGGCCAGGCAGACGCGTTGCGAGACGCCGCCAACTAGCCGACAGCCACGTCTGACCGTGCCTACTCCTGCATCGCCCCGGCTTCTCATAATCATCCTCGCGTCGATCACTGCGCTGGGGCCGATGTCGATGCAGATTTTTCTGCCCGCACTGCCGGCGATCCAGGATGCCTTCGCGGTTTCCACTGGGCGGGCGCAAATGGTTCTCTCGGTCTCGCTCGCCGCTATCGCATTTTCCACGCTTGGCTATGGCCCGGCATCGGATCGCTTCGGCCGCCGGCCAGTGATAGTGGTTGGTTTGGCGATCTTTTTTGCCGGCAGTGTCATTTGTGCCGTAGCACCGTCGATTGAAATTCTGATCCTGGGCCGGGTCGTGCAGGCCGTTGGTGCTGCCGCCGGCATGGTGCTCAGTCGGGCGATTATCCGCGACCTCTACGACCGCGAAACGGCGGCGAAAATACTTGCCTATATGGTGACGGCGCTGGTATTGGCACCGATGGTGGCGCCGCTGATCGGCGGCGTGCTCAACGACGTGTCGGGTTGGCGGTCGATTTTTATTTTTACCGGCATCGCCGGACTAGCGGTGCTCGCATTAGCCTATCCGCAGGTGCCCGAGACTCTGGTCCAACCGCTTCGCGATCAGTCGCTGGGCGGCATGCTACGGGATTTCGCTTCGTTGCTCCGCGTTCCCGCTTATCTCGCTTATGCCGGCCAACTGAGTTTCGGCCTCGGAATGTTCATGGCGTTCATCGGCGCCGTACCGTTTGTAGTTATTCAGGTGCTTGGCCGGCCGCCGACCGAGTTGGGCTTACTGCTATTGATCATTACTGGCGGCTTCATGTCCGGGACCTTTCTTACGGCGCGGATCGCCGGGCACGTTGGCGTCGACCGCATGATTTTAATTGGCAGTGTGTTAGCCGTCGTCATCGGTTTTGTGATGGTGGCCTTGGTGTTGTCCGGTGAGTGGACGGTGTGGGCGATTTTCCTACCCGGCACTGGCATGGCGTTCGCCAACGGCCTGATCATGCCGAATGCCCAGGCCTCTGCGGTGAGTATCAATCCACGCATCGCCGGCTCGGCGTCAGGCCTAATGAGTTTCCTGCAGATGGCCGTTGGTGCAGTATTTGCCCAATTGGCCGGTGTGGTGCAGGACGGCACGCCCATTCCCATGGTGGTTTTGGTGACCACAGCTTCGACGCTCGGGCTGGCGTCGATCCTATTCCTGCCACGGGCGGGCCGCCCCTCTTGAAGGGCTGTATAATTATATTCTAAAAGCCTTGGTTAGCGGGTGTTCTCCCCATTGCCTGAAATTCGGAGACCCCGACGGCCGATAGCGACAAGAAATTTTTTGGTTTGATTCCAGAGCTTTACGACACCTAATTTGGTACCGATGATTTTCGGGGACTATGCGAGTGACCTTGCTGGCAGTGTTGCCGAACTCGAGCCTGGAAATGTTTTGGAAACTGCGGCAGGTAGCGCTGTCGTGACCCGTGCTCTAGCGGCGCGCCTCGGCGTGGCCACCCGCTACGTTGTCACCGACCGCACTACGGAGTCGATTGCGGAACACTACGGCAATGGACCGGTTGTTGCGAAAGTTCAGGCGCACATCGTGACAACCACGGCTTGATCGGGGCGCCGCGCCTAATCCCCCAACGCGACCCCTTCACGGCGTGGATCAGCACCGCCACGCAAGCCATCCGCTGTCACCGCAATGCCATGCAGACCGCTATTAAGATCGCTCTGCCGTGTTTCGTGCCCGCGCACCGCCAATGCCGCCTGGAAGGAAACAGCATTGGTGCCGGCTTCGAAATCGGTCGCACCGTTGCGGTTAACCACGTGGCCCAGATCGATCGCCGACTGGATGTCCAATCCCCAATCGAGAACCGCGATCAGGGTCTGCGCCACATAGCCGATAATGCGGCTGCCACCGGGCGAACCGACGACGAGTTTGAGATTGCCGTCAAGGTCGAACACCATGGTCGGCGCCATGGAACTACGCGGGCGCTTGCCTGGGCCGACCCGGTTGGCGACCGTTAGTCCGTTGCGGATGGGCAGGAAGGAAAAATCAGTGAGCTCATTGTTGAGCAAAAATCCGCGTACCATCAATTGCGAGCCGAAGGCGCCTTCGATGGTGGTCGTCATCGACACCGCGTTACCGTCGCCATCGACGATAGAAATATGACTGGTACCCGGACGGCCCTGGCTTTGGTCGGGCGCCTGGAGACGTTCGTTGCGCCGGGGTGGCTCGCCGGCGGGAACGGGTGTCGCCGCCGCGTGTTCGCGCGAGATTAGCTTGGCGCGCGCTGCCAGATAGCTGCGGTTGAGCAGACCCTTTACCGGAACTGGCACGAAATCGGAGTCGGCCATGTAGCGAGCGCGGTCGGCGAAGGCGAGCTTGCTGGCTTCGGCGATGAGATGCCAGCTATCCGGATTGTTGGGGCCGAGACTCGGTAATTCGAAATGTTTGAGGATGCCGAGGGTCTGCCCGACCGTGAGCGCGCCGGAACTCGGCGGCCCCACGCCGCAGATCCGGTGCCTGCGATAGCGGTAGCAGATCGGCGCACGCTTTTTGACCTGGTAGGCCATCAGATCGGCCTCGGCCAGAACTCCCGGATTACCCTTGACGCCTTGTGTGGCGGCGACGATGTCAGCGGCAATCGCGCCACTATAAAATGCATCGGGACCGTTGTCGGCAATTGTGCGTAAGGTCTTGGCGAAGGGCTGATTGGTGACGACAGTACCGGCTTTCAGGGGTTCGCCATCGGGAAAGAAATAATCGGCAGCTGATGCATGGGTGCGCAGGCGTTCGCCGCGGGCATCCTGTAACAGCCCTTCGAGCCTTGGCGTGACAGTGAAACCGTTTTTGGCAAGCGCGATCGCCGGTTCGAACAGGCTTGACCATGGCAAGCGTCCATGGCTTTTATGCACCGTCGCCAACAGCGCCACGGTACCTGGCGTACCGACCGCGCGTCCGCCGACAACGGCGTCGAAAAATTTCATCGGTGTGCCATCGGATTTTAGGAACATTTTTTCCGTCGCCGCCAGGGGTGCCGTTTCGCGTCCGTCGTAGGCGCTCAGCTCCTTGGTGGCGCCGTCATGGTGGAGCAGGAAAGCGCCGCCGCCGATACCCGAACTCTGGGGTTCGACTAGGTTGAGGATAAGTTGAACCGCCACCGCCGCGTCCGCCGCGCTGCCGCCGGCGCGCAAAATCTTCAGGCCGGTGGCGGTGGCTTTGGGGTGCGCCGCGGCGACCATGTGGCGTTCGGCCCGCGCCAGGGTGTGGTGCTGGCTACCGGTACTGTCTTCGGGTTGCCGGTCTTGCGCTAACACCGGGCTGGCCAACACCACGAGCAGGCACGCGAAGAGTTTGGCAAACCAATTTCGCGATTGCTGCAAAGTATTACGGATCATGCTCGACATATCATGAGGCTGCCACGAAAGATCAAATGCTCCAAGTGCCGGCCATCGCTCACGTTGATTTGTGATTAGAGGTCGTATCTGCAAACTGGATCGGTTTGATCTGATATCGTGACTACTCTAGCTTACAGAGTGGCTAATCCCGCCGGTTTACGCGCTATTTGCTTAGCCACGCATGCGCAGGAAGAGGGTGGTACATGCGCAAGATTCTGATCGGTATCGTTATCCTGCTCGTGGCGCTGGTTGCGGCTGCCTTTGTCGGACCGCAGTTTATTCCTGGAGACGCCCTAAAGGCGCAAATCGCAGCGCAAGTACACGCGGCGACCGGCCGCGATTTAATTATCGACGGCGACCTGTCCTTCACATTACTGCCGGTGCCCGGTGTCAAAGTTTCCGACGTTCGGGTGTCAAACATCAAAGGCGCGCAGGCAGACAATATGGTGCGGCTGAAGTCGGCCCAGGCCGTGGTGGCGCTGGGACCGCTGATCACCGGCGACATCGAAATCCAGCGGGTCGTGCTGGTTGATCCGGTGTTCGAACTAGAGCAGCTCGCCGACGGCGTAAATAACTGGACCTTTGCGCCTCCGCAAACATCGGTGGATGAGGGCGGTGGCGATTCCGGTACCGCAAACGCATCGGGCGGTTTGGGCTCTTCGATACAGCTTAACGATTTGGTTGTGCGCGGCGGCACGGTTATTTTTCGCAGCCCCGATATCACCGAGCGGATCGAGGGTATCGACGCGTCTTTTAGCGCGGGTTCGTTGCGAGGACCGTTCCAGGCCGAGGGCAAAGTCGTGTTGTTCGGCATGCCGGCAAATCTACGTGCTGCGATTGGCGAATTGGTAACCGACCGGGCGATCCCGGTTAGCCTGACGACTAGCATGCTGGGCGCTGAGATATCGTTCTCTGGGCTCTTGTCGGGTTTCCCGAACGATCTCCGGATTTCTGGGCCACTGGAGGGTAAAGCGGCGGATATTGGTGCCGTAATTGCCGCGGCCTCCGGCCAGAGCGCTGCGGTCTCGTTGGCGGCTGCACCCTTGGCGATCAAAGGCAATCTATCGGCTAACCACGAAGCTGTGGCATTGAACGATTTGGCGGTGGGGTTGGGCGCAATTAACACCACCGGTGCTGCCAATATCAGTTTGGGCAAAAAGCCTGAGATTGGATTGATTCTTAACGCTGGGCAGCTGGATTTGGACCGGCTGCTGAAAGACTTCGAATTGGCGCAAAGCAGGAAAGGTAAAGCGCTGCCCCGCGCCAGCAAGGCGCCTGCTAGCGGCACGTCTGCTAGGAAGGCAGGCGGCGGCGCGGCTACCGGTACGGCGGCTTCGTTTACACTGCCGCCATCGCTCAACGTTGCGGTCGAGACCAGGGTCAATGCACTTCTCTACCGTGGCGGGGTCATTCGACAAATTGCGCTGAACGCGCAACTGGCCGATGGTGAGGTGACGATCTCGCAATTAACAGCCCAGCTGCCAGGCAGTGCCGATATTTCCCTGTTCGGGTTCGTGGCAGCGCGCGACGGCGTACCCCACTTCAGCGGCCAGGGTGAAGTCAACGCCGACAATATACGGGCGTTGCTGACATGGCTTGGCGCTGACGTATCGGCAGTGCCGTTGGACCGGCTACGCAAATTGGCGCTGACCGCCAAATTGAATGGTATACCTAGCAAGCTGAATGTGACGGATATCGACCTCGGCTTCGATGGGACGCGGGTACGTGGCGGCATTGCCGTTGCGTTACGCAAACGGCTTGGTCTGGGGATTGGCCTGTCGCTCGACAAGCTCAATATCGATGCCTACCTACCAACCGCCGTAAAGTCTCCAACGCCGGACGGTACAGCCGCGCAACAGTCAGCCAAAAAACCAGGAGGCGGCACCGCCACCGCGCCGTTGGCCGCAGTCGGTGTGGCCGTTCTCGATAGCTTCGATAGCGTGTTGCAGCTTAAGGCCAATACGCTGACTTACCGCGGCAAGAGTATCCAGGGGGTAAACATCGACGGCACCCTGGTGGCGGGCACTTTCGAACTCCGCGACGCGTCGGTGAAAAGCCTGGTCGGTGCCCGCGCCAAAGCGTCCGGCAAAATTGCTGGTTTGGCGACCGCTGCGCCGACGGTCGATCTCAATCTCGATATAAACTCCAAACAGTCCGACCGGTTGCTGCAAATGCTGGGCGTGGCGCTGTCGTTTACCGTCGGCTCCGGCCGGTTACAGGGGTCGGTGAAGGGTAATCTCGACACTCTGGATATGGATCTTACATTGGCGGCGCTGGCGGCAAAGCTGACGACCAAGGGTAAGGTGTCATCGCTCGCCATAGATCCAGATTTTGATGTTAAGCTTGATCTGCGCCATAGCGATGCGAGAGCACTATTTTTCAGCATCAACGGAAACGGAAGATTCGCTAAGGCGGGGCGTTCGCCCGGTGCCTTGCGCGTCGTCGCCGCGGCGACCGGCAGTCTGGCAAAAAGCGAATTGAACGCGGAGATTACGGTCGGTGCGGGCTCGCTGGCGGTGAAGGGTAAAGTTTCCAATATCAACACCACGCAAATGTCCGGCGGTGTTGCGGTAACAGCAAACCACCCGGACCTTGCCCAGGTTATTCGCTTATTTTCGCTTGGCTACAAACCGGCCTTGCCGAATCCGGGTCCGCTCAAATTTTCTGCCGACCTAGTATTCGATCCGACAACACTGCGCATCGATAATTTACGCGGTAACGCTGGGCCGGTGGCGTTCGAGAGCAACGCCAACGTGGTAATCGATGGTTTGCGCCCGCGCGTGACAGGAGAATTGAAGACCAGTGAAATCATCGTCGATTGGTTTTTGCCGGTTCAAAACCGGCGCGCGCCAGCGGCGGGGGCACCGGGCGCACCGTCGCCCGGCAGCCAGCAAGCTGTCAGGGCACGGCCGGCCGGCGGGCGTTGGTCGAACGAGCGGCTCGATTTTTCCATACTGCGTAATGTCGATGGCGATATTGCCCTCACTGCGCCGTCGATCACCTACACCGATCTAAAGTTGGACAAGCCAAAGGCCCTGCTGAGGCTCGCCGATGGCGTACTCGATCTCAGCGAGCTGTCTGGTCGGGCCTATGGCGGGACGTTCAACATGATCGGCCAAATGGCCGACCAAAAGGTGCCTTCGCTAAACTATGTGTTGAACATCAAAGGCGCCGATGCGGCTCAGTTCACTCGCGCCACGGGGCAGGAGGGTCTCGGTGTGATGAGTGTTCTCGACCTGCTGTTCCCGGTGTCGAGTGTTAAAATCGCTTCGGGCACCCTCGACGCCAAGATCGATGTCGCGTCACGGGGCCGCAGCGAGCGTGAGCTGATTGGTGCTCTGTCGGGTAACGGTAACGTCAGGTTCGCCAATGCCGTTGCCGAAGGGATCGATGTCTGCCGGATCAGTAACCAGCTGGGTAACCTGAACGGCCTGGAGGGATTTCTCGGCCTGCTGCTATCGGTGCAAGGTGGTACCACGCGTATTGCCGATTACGCCGGCCGGTTCGATATTTCCAAGGGTATTGCGACGTTGCCACAACAGCGCATAAACGCCAAATGCGCGACGATCGATATTAGCGGCAATGTGGATCTGCCGCGTTGGCTGGTCGATATTCAAGCTAGGGCGCTGTTTCCGGAGCACCCAAAATTTCCGGGTGTCATCGTCAAAGAGAAAGGCTCGCTATATGCGCCTAATACGAGGCTGGTTAATTCCAACGAAGTTCAGCAGTACATTATCGGCAAATCGGCAGGATCGATTTTGCGCGAGCTGGCACCAGGCATCGAACAGCAGCCATCGCAGGATGGCTCGGGCAGCCAACTGGCCCCGCAACCGACAGATCAGCTCCGCGATCTGCTAAAGGATCTACTCAAGAACCGTTAGAAAATGTGGTAATAACTCAAGGTGTTACCTTCGTAGGCCCTCGAGTACAAACACCCGGATCGCGCTGGACAGACTACCGGCGCGCTGTTGGTCGATTTTAGTCACCAACTCGTTCACCGAAACACGCTGTTGCGATGCTGAGGCGCGCAATTGGTCCCAAAATACCGGTTCCAGTGACACGCTGGTCCGGTGGCCGGCAACCACCACGGACCGTTTTTTGCTAACGGCTTGATTTGTGAGATCACGTATTATTTCTGTTTTCATTTCGGTTCGATCATGTTTTCCGGGCGAACCCAGTCATCGTATTGTTCGGCTGTTAGGAAACTAAGCGCGATTGCTGCTTCTTTTAGGGTAATACCGTCTGCGAATGCTTTTTTCGCCACTTTCGCAGCATTGTCGTACCCAATATGGGGGTTTAGCGCGGTCACCAGCATCAACGACTGCGACATAAGCTCGTCGATTCGGTCGGTGTTGGGCTCGATTCCCGATACACAACGGTCGGCGAAACTCCGCGCGGCATCGCCCAACAGCCGGGCCGACTGGAGCACATTATATATCATTACCGGTTTGAACACATTGAGCTCGAAATGACCGTTGCTACCGGCGACGGTAATGGCGACATGGTTACCCATAATTTGGGCTGCCACCATGGTGATTGCTTCTGATTGGGTTGGGTTCACTTTACCTGGCATAATTGACGATCCCGGCTCGTTTGCCGGCAGGTTCAATTCGCCGATGCCGCTGCGTGGGCCGGAGCCCAGCAGGCGGATGTCGTTGGCGATTTTCATTACCGCCGCCGCTCCGACATTGAGTGCCCCAGAGGCGGCAATCAACGCATCGTGCGCGGCCAGCCCGGCGAACTTATTGGGCATAGTGACGAAACCCTTACCGGTGATGTTGGCAACCTCTTCGGCGAACCGCTCGGCAAAGCCAACAGCCGCATTCAGTCCGGTGCCGACAGCGGTGCCGCCTTGGGCCAATTGGTAGAGCTCGGGCAGCGCGCGGCAGGTGCCGTCGATGACGCTCTGCAACTGGGTCGCATAGCCCGAAAATTCCTGGCCCAGCGTCAGCGGGGTGGCGTCTTGGGTATGGGTGCGCCCAATTTTTATGATTGGCTCGAACTCAGCCGCCTTTTCTGCCAAGGCACCGTGCAAGTGCGCTAGCCCCGGCAGCAAGCGGTCTTCGATTTCTAGCGCCGCGGCAATATGCATGGCGGAGGGAAAGGTGTCGTTGGACGACTGGCTGCGGTTCACATGGTCGTTGGGATGGACTGGCGACTTGTCGCCTCGCTTACCGCCGAGAATTTCGTTGGCGCGGTTGGCGATAACCTCGTTAGCGTTCATGTTGGACTGGGTGCCAGAGCCGGTTTGCCAGACCACCAGCGGGAAGTTGTCGTCGAATTTACCGTCTATGATTTCCTGTGCGGCTTGATCGATCGCTCTGGCGACCTCTTTTTCCAACTGTCCGAGCGCCAGATTAGCCCTTGCAGCTGCTTGCTTTTGGATACCCAGGGCGCGAACGAGGGATAGCGGCATGCGTTCGTCGCCGATCGGGAAGTTCTCCAGGCTGCGCTGGGTCTGGGCACCCCAGTATTTATCAGCCGGAACCTCGACCTCGCCCATGGTGTCGGATTCGATGCGGACGTCATGCGTCATAGTTGGGTCTCTCTTGATCTGTGGCGCGCTTTATCATTGCCATCGCCTGCAGGTAAACCCCAAAACGCTAATATAGTCCGGTATTTTAGTGGGTTCCGGCCGAACGCCTTACTGGCTCAGCGTTCGCGGCTCCTTTTGACCGCTCCGATGGCGCGCTCAGCCCATGGGTATAATGTCTCGGTTTCCTCGAGCATACCGTCTGGCGCCATATAATAGGACTTCTGCCTACACTTGCCACCGCGCGCGTAGGTAAAGGGCTCTGACCCCGCGTCCTGGAAGTCGGCCAGGGTCTGATCGCCGACCTTGAAATACAGGACATAGTCGGTGATTAGCGCAAACATCGTGTTGCCAAGAAACACGCCATAGCCGCCGAACATGACCTGGAAACGTAAAAATTTGGCACCCTAGCTGAAAGGCGCCAGCAGAACACGAACGTGGGCGACGAATTCGTTTTCCTGAACCATGGAGCGCTAGCGAATGGGGAGGTTATTTTTTGCGAAATGTCTCAAGGTTGACCACTTCGGCGGTCGGCTTGCTGACCTCTTCGCCGCTATCGTTGTCCGCTGCGCTTTCCGGTACGGGAGCCAGGTCTCCGGCTTCGCGGACCGCCGGTACGTTGCTGCTGCTTCGTGGCGCTCCGGAAACGCCATCGGGCGCATAAGCGGTTTCTTCGGCATTGAATTGAAGTCCAAACTTTACCGAGGGATCGACGAACGCCGACAATGCGGCGTAGGGGACGGTCAATTCAGCAAGCTGGTTGTCGAAACTCAAGCTGATGCCGAATACATCGTCGCCAACCTTCAAATCCCAGAATTGATGCTGGATGATGATTGTCATCTCTTCGGGATAACTCTCACGCAGGAAGTCCGGCAAAACGACGCCCGGCGCCTGTGTGTGAAAGGTGAGATAAAAATGATGGTCGCCTGTCAGCCCGTGTTCGAGGGTGTGATCCAGCGCCGCGCGCACGACGCCGCGCAACGCATCTTCGACCATTCGATCGTATCTGAGAGAATCGTCACTCATAGCAAAGTGATGGAAGCGTGACGTGCCGCACACGTCAACGAAAATGACTCTAAATATGTGGGCAACCGCAAAATAAATCGCATTTTGGAACCGTGTAAGTGGGGGGCTTCTGTTGCCCGGTGCCCCCCGAACCGCGCTTATCGACGCTTATTAAGCGGCAACAGCGATGGGCTCAACATTATCGTTGGCACCTATGGTTTTGGTCCGATAACGGCGGTACCATGCCGGGTGAAAGTCAGACTTTTACGCGCGCGTCGATCCTATTTCGCCCCCAAAAAAACCGCATTGGTTTGGTCGGGATAATGGTGGAGGCGCCGGGTACCGCCCCCGGGTCCGCATCGTTTATTACGAAAGACGTTTATCACCATAGCCGGGCGAACCCGGCTCCTTATATATAGATAATAACGGGGTGGGTTGGAAGTCATTGGCCAGTTATCCCCGAAGGCGCCGTTTTCCACAGGTTTCGGCGAATCACCTGGCGCTGTAGTGTTCGCTTCATGCAGCAATATCTGGATTTATTGCGCCGCGTGTGCACCCACGGCATCCAGCGCGACGAC
>CAZHBA010000103.1:0-44644 GCA_964530225.1 uncultured Rhodospirillaceae bacterium
CCAGGCCAAATTAGCCAACGAAATCGCTTGTAAATCCGGACCGTTCCACATCGTTGTCGTTGGCGGCGGCGCGAGCGGTGTCGAATTGATCCTGTCGCTCGATGGAAATTTACGCCGGAACGCCGCAACGCTCGCACGTTATCCCGATGATATATCGCTGACCATCGTCGAAGCGTCGGGCAAGCTGCTGCCGAGCTGCAATGCTGCTGCACGGCGGCGGCTGGTGCATACCCTGGCCGAGCGCAATATCGCAGTGCACACGGATACTAGGCTCACTCAAATCGACGCAGATAGCGTTACCCTGAGCACCGGCGAGACCCTGACCGCCGACCGCACCATATTGGTAATCAATGGCGAGGCACCGCCATGGATTGCCGAAAGCGGTCTGGCGCTCGACGAGCGCGGTTTCGTGCGCATCGACAACAATCTGCGCTCGCCATCCCACACCAACGTATTTGCCGCAGGCGACCTCGCCTCAATGGATAATTACGCGCTGCCGAAAGCGGGTGTCTACGCCGTTCGCCAAGGCCCCTATTTGGCGAAAAATCTGCGCCGTGCCGCGCGCGGTCAACCGCTCAAGGCGTACCAGCCGCAAAAACGAACTCTGGCCCTGATCACCACCGGTGACCACTACGCCATCGCCGCGCGTGGCTCGCTATCGGTCGGCGGGACGTGGATGTGGCGTTGGAAGGACTGGATCGACCGGCGCTGGATGCGCAAATATCAAGAACTGCCCGACATGGCGGCGCAGAATTCGGCGGGTGGTGACGGCAACGTTCTGGAAGAACTGCGCTGCGGCGGCTGCGGCGCCAAGGTACCGGCGCCGATATTGCGCCGCGCCCTCAACCGCCTGCCGCCGCAACTCAAAGACGGCCTGGCGCAGGGTCTCGACGCACCCGACGACGCCGCCGTTCTGATGCCACCGCCAGGCAAGGCACTGGTGCAAACGATCGATCAGTTCCGCGCCTTCATCGACGACCCCTACCTGTTCGCCCGCATCGCCGCCAACCATTGCCTCGGCGATATCTTCGCCATGGGCGCCAAACCCCACTCGGCGCTGGCCGCCGTCATGCTGCCCCACGACGGCGAAGACAAAATCGCTGAGGACCTCTACCAGCTGCTGGCCGGCGCCACCGAAACCCTAGCCGAAGCTGGCGCCGTGCTCGCCGGCGGCCATACCGGCGAGGGCGCCGAGATGGCGTTCGGCCTCACCGTCAACGGTTACGCCGACCCCTATACGCTATTGCGCAAGGCGGGGCTCAAACCCGGCGACGCGCTAATCCTAACCAAACCGTTGGGCACCGGCGTTTTGTTCGCCGCCGATATGCGCACCAAGGCATTGGGCGAATGGATCGAGGTGGCGTTCGCTTCGATGCTGCGCTCTTCCGGACCATGTTTGTCGATCCTGCGCACACACGGCGCGACCGCATGCACCGACGTCACCGGCTTCGGGCTACTGGGCCACCTGGTCGAGATGTTGCTGGCGTCAGACGTCGACGCGGCGCTCGACCTCAACGCGACACCCCTATTGCCCGGTGCCGTAGACCTATCAGTCGATGGCATCGAGAGCACGTTGAAACCGGATAATGAAAGCGCGATAGCTGCCCGCCACCAACCGGCAACCCATATCGTCTACCCGTTGCTGTTTGACCCGCAGACCGCCGGCGGCCTGTTGTTCGGTGTCCCCGCCGACCGTGCGCAAGCCTGTCTGGCCGACCTGCACGAAACCGCCGCGCCCGACGCCGCGATCATCGGCCGCGTCACCGCACGCGCCGGCACCAAGCCGATGGTGACGTTGGGTTAGCCGCACCCTCATCCTTCGAGGCGGCGCTAATACTCCTCCTCAGAATGAGGGGTATTTATTGTAAAGACCCCGCCCTCATCCTGAGGAGCGACCGCAGATCGAGCCTCAAAGGATGTGGGTATTCAGTCTCTACCCGTGTTGGGTGCGATGGCGCTGGTGGGTCGGCACCATCGCCGTCGGCGCTAGCGCCTTCAGCGACGGTTCCTCGGTTTCCATCGCATAGTCGCGGATAATAACCAGAACCTTGCCCAAAGTGGTCTCACCCCACAGCCAGTTAGCGACATCCAGATCGCGGGTGCGCCGGTCGGGTCGGGCGATTGCCGCTTCGCTATAGAAGTAGCGTATATCGTCGGCCATGCGCTTGAAACCGACACCGATGGTCTCACCGGCAATCGGCGGTTCTTGGCCTTCAGGGTCGATGACAAAGTCGGCGAGAAAGCGCGCGATTTCTTCGGTCGTCTTTCTCGAAATGCCGAACGCCGAGCGCTTGTAGTTCTTCACCGCTTCTTCGTACCACGGCAGCAATAGGTTCACCTCCTGCAGCAATGCCTGGTAGACCAGATCGGCGTCGCTAATGTCGTCGATTGGTGGCGCAAAATTGACTGGGCAGGCCCAGCCATGCTTTTCGTCTTCCTCTTCGCCCGGTGGCGCGTAGGGGAAGTCTTCCAGAACCGGACCCGAGGACCGCTCTAGTAGTTTTAGGGTATCGAGCAGCACGCGGCGTTGGAAATCAGGTTCGTTCGGCGCGCCCAAAGGACGGCCGAGTTCGAACGGTACCGCCAATGCCCGCGGCGGCTTGATCTTCTCCGTATGGGTGCGAATTAAACTAATATGGGTCGTCGGAATGCCTTCGTCTTCGAGAATGTGCGATAGCTCGCCCACGGCGCGCGTGCACTGGGGTCAGACGGGGACGAGAACAACGGCGTCGACCCCA
Organism: uncultured Rhodospirillaceae bacterium; assembly: GCA_964530225.1. Classification (GTDB taxonomy): domain Bacteria; phylum Pseudomonadota; class Alphaproteobacteria; order UBA6615; family UBA6615; genus CAZHBA01. The sequence continues at coordinate 2,739 of CAZHBA010000103.1, forward strand.
TTCTCTTTCAGCAACTCAGCAAGGTCGCGGGCGACCGGCTCCATCATCGCCGGCGGCGTCGCACCCATGAACGAGTAATGCCGCGAGGCGACCGACCCAATAACCCTCTCTTCGTCCAGCTCGTGCAGCCGGTCTATGGGAAAGGCAGTGTTGATGTCCTGAAAAAAGCCGGTGCGATCAAAATTGGTCGACACATGGCTCATCACCAGATCATCGAAATCGGTGTCGTCGGGGATAACCCGGTAATCGCCAGCGCCTGGCACGAACGGCGGATCTTCGCGGCGGTGCAGGCCTGCCGTGCTGATAAGCGCGATCTTGCTTTCCGCTAGCGGTTTTACCGCGGCCCACGGCGTCGACTCGAAAGCTGGCAGTTCCTGATTAACCAAGAGATCACGCAGATGATCGGGTATTTCACGCAAGTGAACCATTGTTACTCCCACCGTTGCTTCGAAATTTTGCCGTGATCCTAGCAACGGCGGCTGCAGTGGACAATGCGGCCACCATAACTTATGGGAATAAGTGTCATACATCCCCGCGAGACACTATAAACTAGTCGGCTTGGAGTGGCATTCGGCAAAATTAAATCAATCCCGCGGACGACAAGCCTAAACCTCACGCATATCCGCCGCAGTGGTGCCGGTGCTGGTATTGAAGGCGTATTTCGACCAGTTCTTGATTAGGGTTTCGTCGCTAGGCGACATGGACTGCACCGAGGGCCGCTGCAGCATCAGTTGCAGCCACGCCTTGAGCAACACGCATTCGTCGGGAATGCGGAAATCGCGGTGATGTTCCAGCGCGCAGAACCGCTGCAAGTGCGGCAAGAAGCTCAAATCGACGAGGCTGACGTCGTCGCCGAGCCAGTACGGCCCGTCCGATAGCTTGCCGAGGCCCTCATGCTCCATCATCAGCAGCGCTTCGGTAAGCTTTTGCGTGTGCATCGCCTGGCGCGCAGACTCCTGCGCCAGCATTAATTTATAGACCTGTGGCACGAAGCGCACATTGGCGAAATCGATCCAGATGCGTGCCTTTGCCCGCCCGACCGGATCTTTCGGCAGTATCGGGTGATCGGGAAACACTTCTTCGAGATATTCGTTGATGACGGCGGATTCGAACACGACGGTGCCGCTGTGGCGGATCACTGGCACCTTACCATAGGGCGAGATTTCCCAAAACCAATCGGGCTTATCATCGAGGTCGATTTCGGTGAAGGTAAAATCGATACCCTTTTCGAGCAACACCATGCGCGTACGCTGGGCAAACGGACAAGTGCTGGAACTGATGATCTCGACGTCGGCCATGGTTTTGCGATTCCTTTTGGAGGGTCAGCAACACAATCTAGGCTCCTGGATTGATAAATCCAAACGTCAAAACTTCCCCAACGCGGCGAGGATACGCTGCGGCGTCATCGGCTGATGGGAAATGCGCGTGTCGAAGGGCGACAGCGCATCATTGATGGCGTTCATCAACGATCCCGGTGCGCCCGCGGTTCCGGCCTCGCCGGCACCCTTGGCACCGAGCTCAGAATCGGTGGTCGGTGTCTGAACGTGACCGACTTCGATATCGGGCATCTCACCGGCCATGGGCACTAAATAATCGGCCATGTTAGCGTTGATCATATTGCCGGCATCGTCATAGGTGCACTCTTCGCACAGAGCACCGCCGAGCCCCTGGATGACCCCGCCGCGCACCTGCTCGTCGACCAGCAGCGGATTGATGACGGTGCCGCAATCCTCGACCACCCAATGTTTGAGGATTTTGACGAAGCCGGTCTCGGGATCGACCTCGACGTAACAGGCCTGGATGCCGTTAGTAAACGCGATGTTGTATTCGCGCGGCACGAAATGACGGGTCGCCATGAGCTCGGCCTGGAAGTCCTTGGGGATAAGGTCGGAGCGGAAATAACCGATGCGCGCCACCTCTTCCAAGGGCATGCGCTCATTGCCGGTATCCTTGTCGACCACAACACCACCGCGAACATCGAGCGTTTCGGGTTCGGACTGCAACAACTGGCCGGCCAACTCGGTGACGTTTTGGCGCAGGGCCTTGGCCGCCATCAGCACCGCCTCGCCGCCAATGCCGGCGCCACGCGAACCCCAGGTGCCGCCGCCGGTGGGCACGTTATCGGTATCGCCGGTGACTACGCGCACCTTGTCGATGGACGTGCCAAACGCGGTCGCCGCCACCTGAGCGATGATCGTGTCGGTGCCCTGGCCCTGTTCGGTGATGGAGGTGTGGACGATAATCGAACCGCCGGAATCAAGCCGCACCTGGGCACCGTCCTGCGAGGAGATATGTGCCCCGCCAATACCGTACATGGCAGCGCCCGGATTGGTCAGCTCGATCATCGTGGCAAAGCCGATGCCGCGATAGACGCCTTGAGCGCGCAGGCCGTCGCGCTCGGCCTGCAAGCCCTCGTAGTCCATCATCGACATCAGATTTTCTAGCGACTGCTCGTGTGACAGCGCCTCAAACAGGACCCCGCTCACCCCCTTGGTCGGGTAGGCGTCATCGGGAATCAGATTACGCCGGCGAATTTCGACCGGATCGATACCCAATTGCCGGGCACCGTTTTCCACCAGTCCCTCGGTCACCGCAAACGCGATCGGGTGGCCGACCGCGCGGTACTGGCACATCACATTCTTGTTCTGGAACACCACCCGCGCCTTGGCCCGGTAGTTCTGGTGCTTGTAGGTGGCGCCGGTGAAGTTCAACACCTGGTTGGCTTCCATAGCGCTGGTGCGCGGATACATGGAATAGGGGCCGATGCCAGTCAAATCGTCGATGTCAATACCGAGGATTTCACCCTCGGCGGAAAACCCCATACGCCCGTGTATCCGGTGATGGCGAGCATGGATGTCGGTGACGAAGGACTCCAGCCGATCAGCGGCGAACTTGACCGGCCGCTGCAGCATCTTCGCCAGCGCCGCAGTCGCCATTTCGTCAGCGTAGACGTGCACCTTGATGCCGAACGACCCGCCAACATCCTGGCAGACCACGCGCACATTGCCTTCCGGCACGCCAACATGAATGGCAAAGATATGCTGCATCATGTGCGGTGCCTGGTGCGACAGGTAGACCGTGAGCTGATCCTCGGATTCGCTGTAATCGGCGAGGATGACGCGCGGTTCCAGCGTGACACCTGTTTGGCGCTCGAAGTGGAACGTTTCATCGACCACCAGCGCGGCGTCGGCAAACGCGGCGTTGACATCGCCGGCTTCGACGGCGTTCTCGAAGGCGACGTTGTCGCCCAGGTCGGGATGGATCACGTGGGTCGACGGATCGGCGGCTGTCTCGGCGTCGGTCACGGCCGGTAATTCCTCGTACAACACGTCAATCAGCGCCGCGCCGTCTTCCGCCTCGGCGCGGCTGTTGGCGATCACCGCGGCGACCGCTTCGCCTTGCCAGCACACATGATCGATGGCAAGCGCGTGTTGTGGCGCAGATTTTAGCGTCTTGAAATGGGTCAAGACCCCGACCCAGGGAGAACAGTACTCGGCCAGTTCCTTGCCAGTGACAACGCACACGACGCCGGAGCTCGCCGCCACCGCGGACGTATCGATGCCAGTGATATTCGCATGGGCATAGGGCGAGCGCGCAAAAGCCACATGAACCATGCGCTTAAGCTTAATATCATCGACGAAGCGGCCCTGCCCGGTTAACAGCCGCTTGGCGTTGGGCCGCGGTACGCTGCGGCCGATGTAACTGTTGGGCCGGCCTAAGACATTAGCGTCTGGCACTATCGTGGTCTCGTCGCTCATCGTATTCTCTCTACCTCAGTTTCCGGCGGCGTTGCCGTTATCTTTATCTCTCGGCTGATAGTATTTAACATCGTACCGGCTGAGAAAAGAAGGAAAGATACTACCCGTGACCGCACCCCTGATCGATCTCGACGCTCTTGTTGCCCGCATTCCTGACGGCGCTAAAGTGGCGGTGCCGCCCGATTATAGCGGTTGCGCCATGGCGGCGGTGCGCGGACTGATTAAACGCGGCGTGCGCGATCTGCATCTGATAGGCGTGCCTTCTGTTGGTTTCCAGGGTGATATGCTGATCGGCGCTGGCTGCGTCGCCACGCTGGAGACCGCGGCGGTGACCATCGGCGAATACGGTCTGGCACCGCGCTTCACCGCGGCAATCAAGGCGGGCAGTATCGGCATGATCGACGGTACCTGCCCAGCCATCCACGGTGGGCTGCAGGCGGCCGAGAAGGGTATTCCCTTCATGCCGGTGCGCGGCATCGTCGGTTCCGACCTCCTCGACCAGCGCGACGACTGGACCGTTGGCAACGACCCGTTCGATGCAGATGGCGGGCCGCTGGTGCTGGTCAAAGCAATCACCCCGGATGTCACCCTGATCCACGCGCCGTTGGCCGACCGCCACGGCAATGTGTGGATCGGCGTGCGCCGCGAGATGATGGTGATGGCACACGCGGCGAAAACCACGCTGGTAACTTATGAAAAACTCCATGACGGCGATCTGCTGGCCGATGCCGAACTGGCCGCGGGCACCATCCCGGCGCTCTATATCGGCGCGCTCACTGAGGCCGAGAACGGCGCCTGGCCGGTTGGCCTGTTCGGTGCCTATCCTGCCGACGACGCCCATCTGCGCATGTATATCGAGGCAGCCAAGACCGACGACAACTTCCAGTGCTATCTCGACGACTATGTATTGGGCCGCAAGGCAGCCGAATGACTGCAGGTTTCCAGCCTGAAGAACTGTTGATCGCGGCCATCGCCGGCATGCTTGATGGCTTGGGCCATGTTGCGGTTGGTGCGTCGTCGCCAATACCCGGCAGCGCCGCCCTACTGGCGCGAGCACGCAGCAACGGCAACCTGCGCGTCTCCATGCTTGGCAGCGAGGACCATAACGCCTTTACCAATGGCGGCACTGAGCTGTTCGACTGCGCCGCCCAGGGCCGTATCGACGCCTTCTTCCTCGGTGGCGGCCAAATCGACGGCGCGGCCAACATCAATTTGGTGGGCATCGGCGATTACCCACAAACCACGGTGCGCTTCCCCGGCTCGTTCGGCTCGGCCTATCTCTATTTCCTCATCCCGCGGGTGATCCTGTTCCGCGAGGAACACACGCCGCGCATCCTGGTGCCAAAGGTCGATTTCGTCAGCGCGCCGGGCATCAGCGATCCCGGCACCTACCGCCCCGGCGGGCCTTACGCGCTGGTTACCGGGCGTTGCGTCTTTGCCTTCGACAAGGAGCGCCAGCGCTTTAGCCTGAGCTCGGTCCACCCTGGCCATACCGCCGAAGAGGTGGCGGAGATGACCGGCTTCAACTTCGACCAGCCCGATATTGTCGGCGAAACACCGCCGCCCAACGCCGACACCTTGGCGCTGATCCGTGGGCTCGTCGCCGACGAGGTTTCCGAGACCTATCCTGCCTTCGCCGCGCGCGTCTTCGACGGCACCGCTAGCGCCGCCTAGAACTTGACCGTTACCGATTGCTCTGATGTCATCGCGCCGCACGATGACAAATACGGCCGTAAACGACCAAAACGATAGGGAGTGAGACATGCCATTTTACAACATCAACGAGATGGAAACGAAAAAGGATAAGACTGCGCCGGGTATGGCGGCGACGGTGGTTGGCGAGTTCATGAAGGTCGGCGTGATGACTTATGAAGACGAGATCGGCCCGCCGCCTCACTTCCATCCTAACGAGGAACAATTCGTCCTTGTGCTTGACGGTCATTTGCGCATGGTCCTCGACGGTGAGGTCAAGAATCTCGGCCCGGGCGATTTGATCCATGTACCGCGCAGCGTGTCGCATACGGTTCGCGCGGTCGGCGGTGCGGCGCGGTTCTTCACCTGCAAACATCCGGTCGGTGACGGCGAGTTGAGCCAGGACTACAACGAGGCACCCAACGCGGCCGAACTGGCAGAACTCCTAGCGGGCGAGGACTAGAACCCCCTTCCCACAACCCTCACCCGGTAACCACACATGTCCGATTCAGCTGCAAACAATCCCTTCGGCGCTATGGTGGGGCTCAAGGTCATCGACCTCGCCCGTGTCCTCGGCGGCCCGTACTGTACACAGATCCTCGGAGATCATGGCGCCAAGATAATCAAGGTCGAACCGCCCCAGGGCGATGAAGTGCGCGACTGGGGTCCGCCCTTCCACGACGACGACGCGTCCTACTTCATCGGCCTCAACCGCAACAAGCGCTCGATCGGCCTCGATCTGCGCAGTAAACAGGGCCGTGAAGTGTTACTACGCATGCTCGACGGCGCTGACGTGCTGCTGGAAAACTACAAGCCCGGCACCATGGAAAAATGGGGGTTGGGCTATGAAGAGGTACTGTCGAAGCGGTTCCCGAACCTGATCCACTGCCGTATTTCTGGCTTCGGCAGCGACGGGCCCATGGGCGGGTTTCCCGGCTACGACGCCGTCGTGCAGGCTATGGCCGGCTGGCTGTCGATCAATGGTGGCAAGGACAAGGACCCGACACGAGTCGGCATCGCCGCCGTCGATATGGGCACGGGGCTGTACACCTGCATCGCCGTCCTGATGGCGCTGTTCGAGCGGCAAACGTCGGGCCAGGGCCAGTACATAGATATGACTCTGTACGATTGCGCGCTGGCGCTGATGCACCCGCATATCCCGAACTACTACCTGTCAGGGGGTAAGGTGCCGGGCGTTACCGGCAACCAGCATTCCAACCTGGCACCGTACGACAAATTCCCGACTAAAACAGTCGAGATTTTTCTCGCCGCCGGCAACAACCCGACGTTCCGCCGCCTGTGCATCGAACTGGGCAAACCGGAACTGGCCGAGGATCCGCGCTTTAACGAAAATGCCGGGCGGGTGGTCAACATCGGCGAGCTACGCGAGGAACTAGCGGTGTTGATGGCCGATGTCGACGGTGAGGATTTGTGCATGCGCCTGCTCGCAGCCGGTATCCCCGCCGGGCCGGTTCTCGACACCAGGCAGGTGATGGCCCATCCTCATACCATCCATCGCGGCATGGCCGCCGAACTCGACTGGTACCAGGGCAGCGGCATCCCGATAAAGTTCTCGCGCACGCCCGGCGCCATCAAATCGACGCCGCCCAAGTTCAGTCAGCACGGCCGTGATATCCTCGCCGAATTCGGCTACAGCGACGACGAGATTTCAGCCTTGGCCGAAGATGGCGTACTGGTTGAGAAACGCCGCAAGCTGTAAGGCGAATTCTGTGTCAGTGTGCATACCGCGCTAGACCCGCGCAATTTTCACCAACAGCGTCAACAGGTTCTTTTTATCGTCAGCGCTGTGGTTTCGGGCTAGTTCGGCCTCGTGGGCCTCGACCTGCGGCGTGATCTGGGCCAGTAACGCATCGCCTGCCTCGGTCAATGACAGCGCATGGGTGCGGCGGTCGATCTTGGAGCGTTGGCGCTACATCCAACCGTTTTCTTCTAGCCGGTCGATCATTGCCACCATGGTCGAGCCATCAATACCGAGGGCGCGCGCCAACCGTGTTTGGCTAAGGCCCTCATTGTTGGCGACGATCACCATCAGGCCAAACCAGCCCGGCGTGATGCCAGCCTTGCCAACGGTGGCAGTAAAATGTTGGAAGGCGGCGATTTGCGCCCGCCGCAACTGACAGCCGAGCAGACCGGGCAACATGCCCAAGTCCAGTGGTTCATCGTTGCCGTGCCTGCGCTCACTCACCAATAGTCCCCCCATAAACGCAAATTTATCGTAGGTTTGTTAGCGGCGATCCTCGCTGAGCACCATAATAAATTATTGTCATCAATAATTTGCTTTCTGGTGTATTTCCAATCGGTAACGACAACACACCCTACAGGCAATGTCAGGTTCAATGATCAAAAACACCATAAAAATTCTTGTCGAGTGGGGCCATTGCGATCCCGCGCGCATCGTTTTCTACTCGAACTATTTCTTTTGGTTCGACCAAGGGACCCGGCACTTGTTCGACAAGGTCGGGCTGGGTTTCGAGGTCATGCTCGATGAATACAAAACCATCGGCCTACCGCTGGTCGACGCCCACGCCGAGTTCCTGGCACCAACCCGTTTTGGCGACGAGATTGAAATAACCAGCCACGTGAGCGAATGGCGGCGCAAGACGCTGGTGGTCAGCCACGAAATTAGCAACAACGGCTCAGCCGTGGTGCGTGGCACCGAGGTTCGGGTGTGGGCGGCGACCGATCCCGACGATTCACGCAAGCTGCAATCGATGGAAATTCCGCCGGAATTCCGCACCCGGCTCGACGCCACCTAAAGCGCTCATGCTACGCAAGTATGACTTGGCGTCAGCCGGCCAAACAGGTTACCCATAGTACCAACCAGGGTGAGCAAATAACAAAACAAGTAGAGGGGAGAAGCATTATGTTGAAATTATTCAAGGGAGCCGCGATCGCTGGGGCAGCGGTTGCCGCGCTCACAGCGTCGGCAGGCGTAACACAGGCACAGGAGGTGACCTTACGCATGCACACCTTCATTCCGCCCGTCGCCAACCCAAGCAAAACCTTCCTGATCCCGTGGGCCGAGAAGGTTGGCAAGGATTCGGGCGGCCGCATCAAGGTGCAGCCATTCTGGGTTATGCAGTTGGGTGGTAAAGCTCCGCAGTTGCTCGATCAGGCCAAGGACGGCGTGGTCGACATCGTCTGGGCGTTACCGGGTTTCACGCCGGGCCGCATGCCGCGAGTGGAGCCTTTCGAGCTACCGTTCGTACACAAAGACGCTCTATCATCAACTTTGGCGTTGCAGGATTTTCAGGCCAAACATCTGGGACCCGACCTAAAGAACTATCGGCCGCTGCTATTGCACGTGCATGACGGCTTCCTGTTCCAGACCAAGGATCCGATCCTCAAACTCGCCGACCTGAAGGGTAAGAAACTGCGTGCCGCCTCGCGCGGCGGCGTGTGGCTGTTGGAAGCGCTGGGCGCAACCGGCGTCGGCCTGCCGCTACCACAGATTCCACAAGCCTTGTCGAAGGGCGTTATCGATGGCGTGACACTACCCTACGAGATCGCTCCAGCGGTCAAAACGGCCGAATTGGTCAGCCATTTCTCGACCCTGTCGGGCTCGCAACCGCGGCTTGGCACCAACGTCTTCACGTTCCTCATGAACAAGGACTCGTACGAAAAACTACCGCCCGATCTGCGTAAGGTGATCGACGACAATTCCGGTTCGAACATCGCGAAAGCCGCAGGCGAGAATTGGCGGCGCATCGAGACGCCAGGCCGCAAGGTTATCGAGGCACAGGCCAAGAACAAGTTTTATGTGATCTCGCCAAAGGAAACCGCAAAAATGAAAGCTGCGGCAGAACCGGTATTCGACCGCTGGTATGGCGAGATGAAAAAAATCGGCATCGACGGCCCGGCCCTCGTTTCTGACGCCCGCGCGTTGATCGGTAAATACTCGAAGTAAGTACCGGCGTGGACCAGCGGCTCCGGTCTGCGGCATAGGTGCCATGAGCGAAATAGCGGAAACGCATACCCGGCCCATCGATCCGGTGGGCCGGGTGCTTTATCAAATCGCCAAATGGCTTGCCGTTCTTGGCGGCGCCGTCCTGTGCGGCCTGGCCGTATTGACGGCCGTCAGCATCACCGGCCGGGCGGTAATTTCAGCGCCCATACCGGGAGATTTCGAGCTAGTCGCTATCGGCACCGGCGTGGCGGTGTTTTGCTTCCTGCCGTGGTGTCAGATCGTTCGCGGCAACGTCCTGGTCGATTTCTTCATGGCCGCAACGCTGGTTCGTGTCCGACTGGTTGCCGACATTGTCGGCGGTATTCTCTACCTGCTAATCGCCACGCTACTGACCTGGCGGCTGATCTTCGGCGCCATCGACATGTACCAGTACAGAGAAGTCTCGATGACAATTAACTTCCCACGCTGGACGACGTTTCCACTGTCGATCGCTCTACTGGGATTTCTGGTCATCGTCATCGCCTACACCATCGGCCGCAGCATCGCCGAGCTGCGCGCCGGCCGCTTTTTCAACGAATAGGCCAGCGCCATGAGCGGTCTGGAAACCGGCCTTCTGGGGTTCGCCGCTCTGCTGGTTCTGCTGGCGTTGCGCATCCCCATCGGCGTCGCCATGCTCACCGTCGGCATGGTAGGCTATGTCTCGATCGCCGGCGAAAAAGCGCTGCTCAGTTATCTAAAAACCGAAACCTATTGGCGGTTTTCAACCGAAACGCTGTCGGTGGTACCGTTGTTTCTGCTTATGGGCCAATTCGCCGCCAAGGCGGGGTTAAGCCAGGCTCTGTTCAGCGCCGCCTATACCTGGCTCGGTCACTTCCGCGGCGGTATCGCCATGGCCTCGGTCGGTGGCTGCGCCGGTTTCGGCGCAATCAGCGGCTCGTCGCTGGCCACGGCGGCGACCATGGGCCAGGTGGCGTTGCCGGAACTGCGCCGCTTCAACTATTCTGGCGCGCTGGCCACCGGGTCACTGGCCGCCGGCGGCACGTTAGGCATACTGATCCCACCGTCGGTTGTGCTGATCATCTACGCCGTCATGGTAGAGGCTAACGTGGCAACCCTGTTCCAGGCGGCATTCATTCCCGGCATTCTCGCCGCCCTAGGTTACATTGCCACAATCGCCATCGTCGTGCGCGTCAATCCCGAGGCGGGACCGGCCGGCGAACGGGCGACCCGCGCCGAGAAATGGGGTGCGCTGCTCGAGATCTGGCCGGTCCTGGTTATCTTCCTGCTGGTGATGGGGGGCATCTACGCCGGGTTCTTCACCCCCACCGAGGGCGCCGGCGTCGGCGCCGTTGGCACCTTTTTGATTGCAGTGACGCGCGGCGGCATGCGGCTCAGCGGCTTTATCGACGCGCTGCTCGGCACTGCGCAGACCACGGCGATGATTTTTCTGATTCTTCTCGGCGCGGCGATCTTCAACGCTTTCCTGGGTTTCTCCCAGCTGCCGATCACCGCCGCCGACTTCTTCGGCAGCTCCGGCCTACCGGCCTACGTTATCCTGTTGGGGATGGTGGTCCTCTACATAATGCTCGGGTTCGTTATGGACTCACTGTCGATGATCTTTCTCACCGTGCCCATCTTCTGGCCAATAATTGCCAGCCTCGATTTCGGCATGAGCCCGGATGAGACGAAATTGTGGTTCGGCATCATTACGCTGATCGTCGTCGAGATGGGGCTGATCACGCCGCCGGTGGGCCTGAACGTGTTCATCATCAACTCGATGGCGCGCGACGTGCCGATGATCGAAACCTTCAAGGGTGTTATCCCGTTCTTCACCTCGGACGTTATCCGGGTCGCCATCTTGATCCTTTTTCCCGTTATCACCCTGATACTGCCGAATTTGCTCAATTGATCGAACTCGGGCCAGGATAACCGGCACTATCAAGTGTAATTAACTTGTGTAGGAAATTGTTGACGATACAAATTATATTCTCCCGTCCCAGTGAAGAGACGATTATATGGGTTTCACCGTAGCCGTCCGGCAATTCGACGCGCCACTCGACGCCGAGACCAAGGAAGGCCGGGCAACCGGGCAGGACGCAATAAACCGATACTACCCGATATTACCGAAGTTCTTCGGTAAGCTTAAATCGAAAAACAACGAAATCTTCTGGAAATGGGGTGTCAAGCAGCGCACCAACGAAGATATGCTCGTCGCCTATGTGAACCGCGCACAGACCCTGGTGGAAGAACTAGGTTTGACGTTGCCCGATCTCAGCGAATCGGCCGCTTGAGCCGATTTCGCGATCCGGACCGAGGGAGAACGAACTCATGATCACCGCAGATATCCGTCCCGATCTGGCTCCGTACTACAACGAGGATTGCGACCCGGAGAACCTGGCGCCGCTTTGGGAAGTGCTGCACAAGTTTGCCAAGAAGACGCCCCATAGCGATTGTCAGCCCTATATCTGGCACTACGATAAGATCCGCGACACGCTAATGAAGTCGGCCGACTTGATCACCGCCGAGGAGGCCGAGCGTCGCGTACTGATCCTCGAAAATCCAGGTATGCGAGGGCGCTATCGCGTTACTACGTCGCTCTTCGCCGGGTTGCAACTGATCATGCCGGGCGAAATTGCCCCGGCACACCGCCACACCCAGGCGGCGCTACGGTTCATCGTTGAAGGCTCGGGCGCCTATACTGCCGTCGACAGCGAAAAAACCATCATGGAAGAGGGTGACTTCGTCATCACACCATCCTGGACCTGGCACGACCACGGCAACGAAACCGACCGGCCGATGGTGTGGATGGACGGGCTCGATGTCCCCCTGGTCGAAACCCTCGACACCACCTTTGCAGAGATGTACCCCGACAAGACGCACCCGACCGGCAAACCGGTTGGCGACGCACTAGCGCGCTACGGCTCGGGTCTGGCACCGGTCGACTACGAACCATCGAATCCCACGTCACCGGTCTTTAATTACCCCTATGTGCGCACGCGCGAGGCGCTGGAGCAGATGCGCAAATCCGAAGAATGGGATCCCTGCCATGGGCTGAAGCTACGCTACGTCAATCCAGACAATGGCGAATCGGCGATGCCGACTATCGGTACTTTCATGCAGCTTTTGCCCAAGGATTTCGCGACCTCGTCCTATCAGTGCACCGATGCGGCGGTCTACAGCGTCGTCGAGGGAAGCGGCACATCGCAGATCGGCGACGAAACCTTCGAGTGGGGCAAACGCGACACGTTCGTCGTGCCCTGTTGGGCACCGCAACGCCACACTGCCAGCGAAGACGCCGTTCTGTTTAGCTTTTCCGACCGCCCGGTGCAGAAGCATCTGGGCCTGTGGCGCGAGGACCGCGGGAACGCATAAATGTCAAAGCCCGTGGAGGCGCCGGCCGGTTTTTCCGATCGGCTGTGTACCGCTCCCTGGTTTTCTATGGTCGGCGGCCCACTGACCGACGCGGCTAATTACCTTACCTCCCTCAGATTTTCCGATATGGCACTTTCCGAGATTCCCTCGTGGGACACAGCCGAGACTTACATCAAGGCCTCCGACTGGGAAGCCAACTGGTGGACCGCCGAAGAGAAGTGGCCCTCCGCCCTACTCGCCCAGGCCGAGGAGCGCTTCGGCAAGCTGACCATGTTGAAAGCGTTGACCGGTATCAGCGAACAAGGTTCCGATATGGTGCATGGCGCCGCAGCGCTGGCAGCAACCAGCGGCGGCGATGACGTGCTACTAGGTTGCCGTCAAAGCGGCTGCCGGCACCGCCAACGGCAACCCGTTCGCCGCCAAATTCCGTCTTTTTGCCGCCGGCCACTGGCCGTTATGCGCGCGTGGCAGTACGTTATACGTCTTTTAAACGCATTGCCCGGACCGAAACTAGATGAGCCAGCTACGGGACTGCCGCCCGTTTTTTCAACCCACCAGCGTCGCTGTCGTCGGCGCCGGCGAGCGCGTGACCAGTTCCGGCGGCGCGGTGCTACGCAACCTGATCACTTCGAACTATCCCGGAAAAATCGTCCCGGTGAACCCCAGAGGCGGCGATGTTCTCGGGCTACCGGCACAAACGTCGCTGCGGAAACTCGACGAGCCGGTTGATCTTGTGGTCGTTGTCGTGCGACCCAATTTGATCCTCGATATCGTCGACGAGGCGGCGGTGAGCGGCCACAAGAACTTGATGATCCTGCCCGGCGGTTTTCGCGAGGCTGGGCCCGAGGGTGAAGCACGCGAACGCGAACTACTACGCAAAACTGACGAGGTCGGCATTACCGTGTTCGGCCCCAACAGCGCCGGCTGCATTCACTTGACCGACAGCGCACCGTTCGCCGCAACATTTTTGCGTGCCTTACCGCCGGGCGGCGGCATCGCTGTGGTCTCACAATCGGGCGCCATCACCGAAGAGGTCATCGCCGCCGCCAACGCGCGTAACTTGCAGGTCAGCACCGTCGTCTCGGTGGGTAACGCGACGCATCTCGAAGTAACCGACTATCTGGCCTATCTCGGCGCGCAGGACGCCTGCACCTGCGTTTTGCTCTATATCGAATCGATCGCCGATACCGACCGGTTTTGCGAAGTGGCGCGCGCGGTCGCGGCCAAGAAACCGGTGGTCGCTATGGTCGGCGGCCACACCGGCCAAGGCGGTAGCGCCGTACGCAACCACACTGGCGGTATCGCCATGGCGGACGCCGACGCCGAAACCTTCATGCGCGGCTGCGGCGTTATACGCGTCAAAAGCCTGCGCCGCCTGATGCTGGCCGCTAAAGGCTTTGGTTTCCACCCTAACGGCATCGGCGGGCGGGTACTGTTGTTTTCCAATTCCGGCGGGCCCGGTGTCATTACCACCGACCGGATTATCGACGAGGGCATGGAAATGCCGCCACTGCCCAACGCCTATGCCGATGAGCTGACCGCGTTGATGCCGCCGGAGGCCGCCGTCGCCAATCCCATCGACATGCTAGCTGACGCCCGCGAGGATCGCTTCAGGCCAGCCTTCGAATCGGCACTGCGCCACGGCAACCAACAATTCGACGCCATCCTAACCATCCATGTGGTGCCATTCATGGTCGACGCCAGCCCGATCATCGACGAGTTGGCGCAGCTCGCCAAGGACGCGCCGTTGCCGCTATTCCATTCTATGATGGGAACATTGGAACACCAGCAGGAATGGTTCGCCACCATGGAGGCAGCCGGCGTGCCAACGTTCAACGATTCCGAAGAGATGGCCGAAACCGCCGGTATTTTGGCCCAATATCCGCCGCTGAAGGCGAAAGTGAGAAAAGCGTAAAATAGTCCAATGAGTTTCGTCATTAATCCGTCGCGCAGCCGCGTGATCTTCGGCACCGGCACCGCTGGGCAACTCGCGGACGAAGTGGTCACCCTAGGCGCAAAACGGGCGCTAGGCACCAATCTGCGGCGCACACGCGCTTTTCTCATGAGTTCATCGATAATCACCGGCCTGCACAAAGCTAACACGATGGAATAAATCGCTACAATCTCACCTTGCGCAGGCGCAGCGCGTTGGTGATCACTGAGACCGAACTCAGGCTCATGGCCAACGCCGCGATCATCGGGTTGAGCAGCAGCTCGAACACCGGAAACAACACGCCGGCCGCCAGCGGCACGCCCAAGGTATTGTAGAAGAAGGCGAAAAAAAGGTTCTGGCGAATATTACGCAGGGTCGCCCTGCTCAGGTGGCGCGCCCGCACCAGCCCCATTAGATCACTCTTGATCAGCGTCACACCGGCGCTTTCCATCGCCACGTCGGTGCCGGCACCCATGGCGACGCCGACATCAGCAGCGGCCAGCGCCGGGGCGTCGTTGACGCCGTCGCCAGCCATGGCCACTGTGCGGCCCGCGTCACGATAGCGCTCAACCACGGCGTTCTTGGCTTCAGGCAGCACATCGGCCTCGACCCCCTCTATGCCCAACCGGCGGGCCACCGCTTCGGCGGTGGTACGGTTGTCGCCGGTGACCATAACGATCTCGATGCCATCGCCCTGCAGTGCAGCCAAAGCCGCCGGGGTGGTCTCCTTAACCGGATCGGCGACGCCGATGAGACCCACCACCGCATCGCCGCGAACCACGAACATGACGGTCTCGCCGTCCCGGCGACGTTCGTCAACGCGGGCGGTCCAACCGCCATCGGCGATACCAAACGCATCGAGCAGCGCCACGTTACCCAACGCAATCCGCATGCCGTCCGCTTCGCCGGTGACACCCTTGCCAGTGAGGGATTGAAAATGGGCCACGTTTACGGGGATAACGGCGCGCTCTTCGGCACCGGCGACGATGGCCGCAGCCAGCGGATGTTCGCTGCCGCGCTCGAGCCCAGCGGCGAAGCCAAGCAACTCGTCCTCGGAAATATCTTCGCCCGCCATTACCGAAGTCAGCCGCGGATGGCCTTCGGTCAGGGTGCCTGTCTTGTCGATAATCAGCAGATCGACCTTGGCCAGTGTCTCCAACGCCTCGGCGTCGTTCACCAGAACACCGGCCTGGGCACCTCGTCCGGTGGCCACCATGATCGAGATAGGCGTCGCCAGGCCAAGCGCGCACGGGCAGGCAATGATCAGCACCGACACGGCAGCGACAATGGCAAACGCCATGGACGGCGGCGGTCCCCAGACCGCCCAAACGATAAATGCTGCGATGGCTACAACGACAACCACCGGCACGAAAAAGGCGGCAACTAGATCGGCGAGGCGCTGGATCGGCGCGCGGCTGCGTTGGGCCTGGGCCACCTGTTGTACGATCTGCGACAACATGGCCTCAGCGCCAACCCTCTCGGCCCGCATGACAAAACCGCCGGTGCCGTTCAGCGTACCGCCTATAACACGCTCGCCCGCGGACTTTTCAACCGGAATCGATTCGCCGGTCACCATCGACTCGTCAACGGCGCTATGGCCTTCCAGCACCTCGCCATCGACCGGGACGGCGTCGCCGGGACGCACCCGTAACCTGTCACCAGCGGTGACCTGATCCAAGGTGATTTCTTCATCCGTACCGTCGTCACGTAAGCGCCAGGCGGTTTTCGGCGCCAGGTCGAGCAAAGCGTGTAATGCCTCGCCGGTGCGTTCACGCGCGCGCAGTTCAAGCACCTGGCCGAGCAGCACTAAAACGATGATAACGGCGGCGGCTTCAAAATAGATTTCCACCCGGCCGGCGACATCGCGGAATTGGGCGGGGAAAATCTCGGGCGCAACCACCGCCACCGCGCTGTATAAGAATGCCGCGCTAGTGCCAATGGCGATCAGCGTGAACATGTTGGGGTTCCGGGTTAGGATCGACACCCAGCCACGCACAAAGAAGGGCCAGCCGCACCACAGCACCACCGGTGCCGCCAGAACGAGTTGGGTCCAGCCGAACGATGCACCGGGCAACCAGACATGAAACGAGATACCCGATAGCATCTCGCCCATGACCATGATTAGCAGAGGCAGGACGAAGACCACGCCAACCCAGAACCGGTGGGTAAAGTTGATCAGTTCGAGATTGGGCTCGGCTTCCGCCGTCACCAACATCGGCTCCAACGCCATGCCGCAGATGAGGCAACTACCTTGCCCAACCTGGACGACTTCTGGGTGCATGGGACAGGTGAACTCGGCGTCGGCCGAGGCATTCGCCGCGGCTTCGTGGTATGCACCGCTAAGATAATGTTCGGGATCGACGACAAACTTCGTGCGGCAGCCATTACCACAAAAATAATAAGTCTCGCCGCCATGTTTGTGGTGGTGCGGTGTTGTCGCCGAATTCACTTCCATTTTGCAGACCGGATCTATTACAGGTTCCTTTGCGTCGGCCTGGGCCATCGTTTAATCCTTCGGCTTAACGGGCACGGCAGTTAATCGAATCCTGCCACTGACGAATACTCGCCGGCCAGCGGCTCTTGATATACGTAAGCACTGACCAAATTTCCTCGTCGCTCAAAACGCCCTCGAATGGTGGCATATCGGACTCGATATCCAGGCCAGTAAATTCCCTGGTACCCAGCTTGGTGATGCCGAATAACGTTGCGCTGGCAGCCGGCCATTGGGTTTGCACTGGTACCAGTTAGGCTCGCCTTCCAGGTTGGCGCTATGGCAACTGGCGCAGTTGTTGGCGTAAACCTTCGCGCCCACGACAAGCTCCTGGTTATCGGCAGCACTCGCTGGCAACGCGAGCGCCGATAACAGGGTAATTATGGCGAAACTGATTCTCATTCAACTTCCGCCGCGAACTCATCGAGGATCGGACAATCGGGCCGATCGTCGCCGTGGCATTTATCAGCAAGGGTTGCCAACACATCGCGCATTTCGCCCAGCTCGGCGATCTTGCGGTCAATCTCGGCAATTCGGTTAAGCGCGATGACTTTGACGTCAGCGCTGTGACGGTCGCTATCGGTATAAAGGGACAGCAGCATCCGGCAATCGGCGATGCTAAAGCCCAGATCGCGGGCGCGATGAAGAAACCGCAGTATGTGCACATCGCGTTCAGCGTAGTCTCGATAGCCGTTGTTGCGGCGCCGCGCCGGATCAACAAGGCTGATTTCCTCGTAATAGCGGATAGTTTTCGACGGCAGGCCAGACTGTTCCGCCGCTTGGCTAATATTCATGGTGTCATCGCTTCGTTATTGGCGCGTGCCGTCGCTCACCCTTCTATTATCCTTATATGGGCAATCCTTCCAGTAACTGGAAGGTCAAGCGGTGCGGCAAATTGCCCTTATTTGACGTGCCCGCGCACCGCAACCGTCATTTCGCCGATAGCCACCACTAGTTCCACTTCGTGGTCGTTACGGCGATCGGGAAAGCGCACCGGTACACCTTTGCCCGGTCGCACCAGCGAGCTGTTCGACTTAAGAAACAGACCACAATAGTCGATCGTTTTGATGTCGCGGCCGAGGTTGATTTCGGCATCGGCGCGCGCTTCATCGAGATGTTTTTGTAGTTGACTGGCGCGGCAATAATCTTTGACGGGTTCGCGACCGGGCTTTTCAGCGTGACGCGGTCAAGATCGATCGGCGTGGCAGCATTAGCATAACCGCATGATTTACTTTCCCCGCTAGATTCAGTAATCGCCATGTCAGTTAGCACCCTTGAGCTTGGGCATCACCTCGGCGGCGAAAAGGCGGATCGATTTTTGCGCCAGATCGAGTGGCAAGTCGTGGAAATTGACCTGCAGCGAGGCAATCTCGAAATCGCCGACGAGCTTTTGGTAATCACTAACCTGGTCGTTAATCTGGTCAGGCGTGCCGACCCATGCCGCACCCTTTTCGACCTGGCTCTCGAACGTCTCCTTCGCCAGATCGGCGATCAGCTTGTCGTAGCCGGCATAGTCGTCCGATGACGCACCGCTGACCCAGTCCGACGCCGCATCGACTAGCGAGGCGAGATAATTATTGATGCGTTCGCGGGCGTGGACCACCGCTTCGTCGGCATCGGGCCAGCAGAACATGTGGAAGGCCAACATGACGCGGCCTTCGCCCGAGTGTCCGGTGGATTTCCACGCCTCCCGGTAAAGCCCGATGAGCTCGGCCATGCGGCCACCTGACAGTGGTATGGCCATCACCGCATTGCCTGCCTTACCAGCGTTGACGAAGGATTCAGGCGTCGCGAAGGCAGCGATCCAAAACGGCGGGTGGGGCGTTTGCGTCGGCCGGGGATAAGATGTCGTCGCCGGAAAACTGTGGAAATCGCCATCCGACGCAAATCCCTCGGTTTCCAGCAGGCCCTGGATTTGCTCCATGCCTTCGGCGAACCGTTCCTTGCTTTCGTCGAGCGACATGCCGAAGCGGGCAAATTCGTGCGGCAGGAAGGCGCGCGCGAATCCGACTTCGACCCGGCCACCGGATATGGCGTCGAGCATGCCAATCTCACCCGCCAATTTCAGTGGACTATTGAAAATCGGCAGTATGGCGCCGGTTATCAGGCGCGCCTTTTTCGTACGTTGGGAAGCCGCTGTAAGAAACACGATCGGATTAGGGCTGTAGCCCCCATAGGGGTGGAAATAATGCTCGACGATGCGCACATGCGAATAGTCGAGCTCGTCGGCCAGCGCCACTAATGCCAGGCACTCGTCGAAATACTGATCTGCCGGCTTAATGTCCGGTCCCACGCAGGGGAAAAACTGCATACCGAATTTCATGGATCCTCCCAAACTGGCCATTTGGCCTTGCAACCTCGAAGGGGCTTACTCAACTTACTGGCATTCCCCTCTGACCTAGAACAGTGACCGGCCAGCCTGTTGTCTTGCCATGATCCTAAAGGCCGGGGGTGCTATGCAAGTCCCATTACGAATCAATTTTCTGAATATGAACCGCTCGGATACGGTCGAGACAAAGGTCCGTGAACGCGCAGAAAAACTCGAGCAGTCCTTTCCTCGGATTACCGGATACCGGGTTACCGTTGCCTCCCCCTATCACCACCACCGCAAAGGAAAGTTCCACGGGGTCTACATCGACGTCGATGTTCTGGGCAAGCGTATCCTGGTCAATCATACCGGCTCCAAGAACCAAGCCCACGAAGATGTTTACGTTACCCTCCGCGACGCCTTCGACGCGGCGCGGCGGCAATTGGAGGACCACGCCCGCAAAGTTAGGCAGAAGGTCAAGCACCACGAGGAGGCAACCCACGGCGCCATCGTGCGGCTGTTCGATTACGGGACTACGGGTTTATCGAACTATTCGACGGTCAGGAGATTTATTTCCACCGTAATAGCGTCACCGACGAGGGGTTCGACAAACTGGAAGTTAGCCAGGAGGTGCGGCTGGAAATCGCCGAGGGCGAAAGCACCAACGGGCCGCGGGCGACCACGGTTGGTCGAGGCCGTTAGTAACAACAACCGGGCGGAAAGCCTGTTTCTGCGATTGAACGTTCTGCGCGTTAGCCGCCACAGAGATCGCCATGGCAACAACCAGGATCAAAGCGAATAGGCGCGTGAAGAAAGTTATGTTTAGTCAGTAGAGTCTCATTGTTCGAGAATACCGCCGGCAGGCTATGAGTGAAAGGATCGCGCCGTTCACTTGACCGCGACCAACCGGTTGCCGCACGCTGTAGCCCGCTGTCAACGATCGAACGTCCCCTAAGAGGAAGCAACGATGTCAGATACCATCCGCGTAATCGAATTTCCCAGCACCGGTGTCCTGCCGCACCATGTTGCTATCGAGCGCGGTTTTTTTGAGACCGAGGGCCTAAACGTGGAAATTACGGCGACACCCAATTCGGTATTTCAGATAACCAATTTGATCGACGGCAACTTCGAGATCGCCGGTACCGCCATCGACAATATCATCGCCTATCAGGAAGGCCAGGGGGTCGCGAAGCTGTCACGCGAACCCGATCTGTTCGCCTTCATGGGGGCCACCCAGGTCAATCTGGGACTGACGGTGCAAGCGGATATCGCCGACTACAGCGACCTCAAAGGGACGACGCTCGCCGTAGACGCTTTGTCGACCGGGTTCGCCTTTCAACTGCGCGAAATGCTCAAAATTAACGGCATCGGCCTCGATGAGTATGAGCTCATCCCGGTCGGTGCCACCAAGGCGCGATTGGAATCACTGGTTGCCGGCGAGCATGCGGGTGCGTTGCTCAATCCGCCTTTTACCGAATTCGGCGAGGCTGCCGGCCTGCACGTCATCGACTATAGCCAGGAAGCCCTACCGCCCTGCCAGATCGGCGTCATGGGGGCCTGTCGCGGTTGGGCCGAGGCCAACCCGCAAGCGCTCAAAAGCTTTATCCGCAGCGAGTTGCGCGCGATCGACTGGATTATCGACCCAGCCAACGCCGACGCCGCCACCGACACCCTGCAGCGCAATATGCAGGGCATGGACCGGGCCGGCGCCGAAGCAGCAATGCGGATCGTGCTCGACCCCGATTTCGGGCTGGCCGGCAGCGACGTGATAAACGAAGCCGGAGTAACGACCATTTTGGCGTTACGCAGCAAGTTCGGTGAGCCACAAAAAGATCTCACCAATTCGGCGCGTTATATCGATTTAACGTATTACTATACCGCCAAAGCGAGCCTTGCCTGATGATCGAACTCGTCGATATTCGTTATTGCCGGCTCGGCACCGGCGATTTGGAGGGCGCGGTACGGTTCGCCACCGAGACGGTCGGGCTTGAACTAGTCGGCCGCAAAAACGGCGCTGCCTATGTGCGCGGCGACGACCGCGACCATAATATCTGTTATTTCGAAGGCGATGTGGCCGATCAAACGCTGGGGTTCGAGGTGCGCACCTTCGACGAACTCGATGCCGCCGAAGCCGCTCTGCAGACCGCCGGGCTACAAACAAAGCGCGGCAGCGACAATGATGCCGCAGCGCGGCGCTGCATGGATTTCATTAATTTCAAGGATCCGACAGGAAATTCCATAGATCTGGTGGTGCGGCCGTTCCATTCCGGCAACCGTTACTTCCCCTCGCGCGATGCCGGTATCACCGAATTTAGCCATGTGGGCTTGAAGACGACAGACTCGGCGCGCGACGAAACGTTTTGGACCAGCCAATTCAACATTCGCGTCAACGACCGCATTGGCCCGACGCCGTTGATGTCATTCGATGCGGTGCACCACCGCATCGCGCTGTTCCCGACCGATCACGCCGGCGTTCAGCACATTAATTTTCAGACCGCGACCATCGACGATATCATGCGGTCTTACTACTTCTTCCGCGACCGCCAGGTGCACATCAGCTTTGGCCCCGGCCGACACGCCACCTCGGGTGCTATGTTCCTCTACTATGACGGCCCAGACGGCATGACTTATGAATATTCGTCGGGCGTTCGCATGGTCGACGATACCTGGCGTCCCCGCCAATTTCCATTTACCGCCGAATCGTTCTGCGTTTGGGGCTCGCAGCCCGATATCGAAGAATTTCAGGCCAATTAGGACGAACAACCGGACCTGCGCCGATGTCTAAAAAACTGACCCCGCCCGCCAAGGCTTACGAAAACCAGGAATTCCTGCACAGCCGCGACGGTCGCGCACTGCGCATTCTGGCGGAGTATTGCGAACCCTTAAGCCGGCTCGCCCACTACAACGTGACCGACACCGTGGTATTCATGGGCTCAGCGCGCCTGGCCTCAGCCAACGATGCCGCCAAGGCGGTCGCCGCCGCCAAAAGCGGCAAAGAGGACGCGGCGGCAGCCCAAAAAATGATGGAAATGTCGGTTTATTACGAGGCCGCACGCGACCTCGCCCATCGCCTGACCGAATGGTCGAAGGGTTTGGGCGAGGATGGGCGACGCTTCGTGGTGTGCACCGGCGGCGGACCGGGCATCATGGAAGCAGCCAACCGCGGTGCCTCGGAAGCAGGGGGTCTCAATGTGGGGTTCACCATCTCGCTGCCGTTCGAGGAATCCGAAAACCCCTATATCAGCCGCGAATTGGATTTTCACTTCCATTATTTTTTCATGCGTAAATTTTGGTTCTTGTATCTGGCTAAGGCAATGATCTTTTTCCCCGGTGGCTTCGGTACCCTCGACGAACTGTTCGAGACCTTGACTCTCGTCCAGACCCATAAGATACGCAAGAAAGTACCGATGGTTCTGTTCGGCTCTTCGTTCTGGGAAAAGGTGGTTGACCTAGACGCGCTGGTCGAATTCGGCACCATCAGCCGCGAAGATTTAGACCTGCTGCTCCACACCGATTCGGTCGATGATGCATTCGATTTTGTCACGAAGGAGCTGATGGAGTATGCCATAGATAAACCGGGGGCGATGCTTTAGAGACTAATGAATATGACCACCGCGCTGAACATCACTATCGAATACTGCGTCGTCTGAAACTACAAGCCGCGTGCGCTCCGTGCGAGGGATCTGCTTGTAGAACGATACGGCGCCAAGGTCGAGCTTGTCTCGGGCACCACCGGGGCCTTCGAGATCATCGTCAATGGCGAGACCCTGTTTTCCAAACGCTCGGCCCACCGCTTCCCCGACGACGCCGAAGTAACATCCCTGCTCGATGGATAGGAATTGCCTCATGATGTTCTTTAGTGTTTCCTAAAGTACCAATCCAAGAAACCGAGAACATGGCGTTCGACCGGCGGCAGGCCATCCAGAACCACGCCGCGCAGCTTTATGGCTACGCTGTCAGCCTGTGCTCGGACCCAACCCTGGCCGAGGATTTAGCCCAAGAAGCCATCACCAAAGCGATAGTCACCCGGCGCGGGGCGCGAGGATGTTTATAGCTATTGCGCCGCCTGCCACTCGGCCAAACTGTTTGTCCAACAGGGACTGAGCCGCGAGTCGTGGGAGGAAACCCTCGGCTGGATGATCGAGGAACAAGATATGGTCGAACTCGACGCGGAGATGCACAAGATAATCCTCGACTATCAGAGCAAATACCTTGAACACCGTCCGTCGCCCGGCGCACGTCAAGAAAAAACCGTAGACCCCCTCACGTACACTTACGCGCTGCCAGCACGTATACGGAGGAGACGCCATGACCATCGACACATCCGCAGACGCTACCGACCGTGTCGTCGTGATCACCGGTGCCGGCCAGGGGATCGGCCGCGCCTATGCCCATCATTTTGCCGGCAATGGCACAATCCCAGTGATCGCCGACCTCAAAGGTGGCAATGGCAAAAGGATGGCAGCGGAAATTGAGACTACGGGTGAGCGGGCGCTTGCTGCGTAGACCGTCGTGACCCAGCCAGACTCGGTCGCCGCCATGATCGATGCCACGCTATCTACATACGGCCGCCTCGACGCTCTAATCAACAACGAGGCCATCTTCGTCACCTTGCCCGCCGGCCCTTCGAGGATATCCCGCTCGACGAATGGTAGCAGGTGATGGATGTCAACATTACCGGCTGCTTTATTTGCGCTGGCGCCGTGCTGCCGACGATGCGCGAGGCCGGTTGGAGTCGCATCATCAACATCTTGTCGTCGACGGTATCACCACCAATGCGGTGCTACCGGGCATGATCGAGACCGAGATGGAAAATATCGGACGCACGGACGAGAGCCGTCAGCACGTCATCGGCAATCAGTGCCTGAAACGGCAACAGACTCCGGAAGACATGCTCGGCACATTGCTGTTTCTGCCTCCCCGGCAAGCGGATTTATGACCGGCCAGTCGGTCTGCGTCGACGGAGGCGCGGCGTTCGTTTAAGGCGCAACATCTAAGATGCGGTGGCCGGTTTCGAGGCAACCATCCACATATTGTCACTGAGATAGAACCGGTCGAACAGGCCGAAGCGCTCGACTTGGAACCCCGCCGCCTCGACCATGTCACGCAGGCTTTGCGGCGTGAAATAGTTGACGTGTCCGGGAAACCGAAACCCGCACCAGCGCGGCCCCATAACCCGGCGGTTAATGCTGGCATAGTTAGGCACCTTGATGATCGCCGCGCCGCCGGGCCGCAGCGCCGCCCAGGCGCGCGCCAGTAACTCGGCCGGTTGCTGCTCGTGCTCAAGGAATGAACGCATGAGGATTCCGCTCACCGTCCCCACCGGCACCGCGGCGAGACCTTCAACCGCTGACATGGTCAATATCTTGCCATCCCGGCCGGCGAGACGTTCCTCTGCTCGGCGCGCTAACTCAAGTGAAATCTCCACGCCTAGGGGTTCATAGCTTTCAGGCAGCCGGGCCAATTGGTCACCCATCCCGCAACCGATATCCACTACCAGCCCCGGCGGAAATGCTGCTTTGACCCGGCTCGCGACCTTGTCCGGCTTGCGGATCACCCAGCGGCGGATCGGCGTCCAGTAACGCGAGAAGTGATAGGAGAGCGGAAAATCTTTACGCATCCGCTCGCCGCGGTCGCTATGGTTGCGCTCCCAAGCAAATTCCGAAACCAGAGCTTCATAGCCGGGTGGGTTTTCAAGATATACAAAGGCGCAACTAGAGCAGCCCTTGAGAATCCAGTTTTGCCACGAGTACGCAAGGGCGTCGGTAGCCGAATTATCTGTGCCGCATTTTGGACAGTTTCTTGCTAGAACAGCAGGATTCGCAGCTTCTTGGGACATCGTCATAAGCGTTTTTCCGGCACCGAATTTTGCCCACCGTCTAACATCGGCCTCTTGAAAAGGCTAGACGGCATGCTGAAGCAAGACCTATGAGAGTGACAAGCGAAAGACGTAGGCGGACCCACGTGTGAAAGATACGACTGGCTATCTTGTTGGCAGACTCTGGCGCGACTGGATGCGCGTCCATCTGGGCCGTATTGCCGGCACGGCAATGTTGATGGCAATTGTCGCAGCAACCTCGGCGGCCTATCCCAAGCTTATCGAACTGGCGATCAACATGCTGGAAAACACAGATCCGCGCATATTGACCCTGCTGCCTGCCGCCATCATCGCCACTACCTTCACCCGTGGAATCGCCTCTTATGGTCAAAGCGTGCTCAGCCAGTCGGTGGCACTGCGCGTGATCGCCAACTTGCAAAAGGCGATGTTCGCACGGCTCATGTATGCTGATCTGGCGACGCTACAGAGCGCTGCCACCGGCACTCTCATTTCGCGCTTCACCAATGATGTGAACCTCATGCGCGACGCGCTATCGCGCTCGATGACGGCCCTGATCCGAGAGCTTCTGACGGCGGCCGCTTTGATCGGCATGATGTTTCACCTCGATTGGGTGCTAGCGCTGATCGTCGTCATCGTCTTCCCCATCGCCGGCCGGCCAATTCTGCGCCTCGGACGCCGTCTGCGCCGGGCCTCGGCCAACGTTCAGACTGGCCTAGGTTCTCTGACCGCGACCCTAAACCAGTCGTTTGGCGGCATTCGGCTGATTAAGGCCTATGGCATGGAGAGCTATGAGAACACGCGCTCCGACGCTCTGTTTGACGAGGTCTACAGGCTGATCATAAAGACCGTGAAGGGCCGTGCGCGCGCGCAACCGATCATGGAAACTTTAGGCGGTGTCGCAGTAGCGCTAGTGTTGGCGTTCGGCGGCTACCGCGTAATTTCCGACACCGGTACGCTCGGCGAATTCGTCGGTTTTCTGTCCGCCGTCCTGCTGGCGCTGCAACCCATCCGTAGTCTTGGCGTCCTCAATGCCAGCGTGCAGGAAGGTCTCGCCGCGGTAAAACGAACCTTCGATCTGCTCGACAGCGAACCCCAGATCACCGACCGGCCGGACGCGCGCAATCTCGCTCACGTAACCGGGCACGTCCATCTCGACGCTGTAAGCTTCGCCTACGAACCCGACAAGCCGGCACTCGACCACATCACCATCGACGTGCCGGCGGGCCTTACCGTCGCGCTGGTCGGACCTAGCGGCGCCGGTAAATCGACCGTGCTTAACCTAATTCCACGGTTCTACGATGCCGATACCGGCATGGTGAGCATCGACGGCAACGACGTGCGCGAAGTGATGTTGGCCAGCCTGCGCGACAACATCGCCCTGGTCAGCCAAGAGGTCACCTTGTTCAACGAGTCAATCGCCGCCAATATCGGCTTTGGTAATCCGGCGGCGGGACGCGCGGCAATCGAAGCGGCGGCGACCGACGCGGCAGCGCACGAGTTCATCACCCAATTGCCGGAAGGTTATGACACCATCGTCGGCGAACGCGGGGTCAAACTATCGGGCGGTGAGCGTCAGCGCATCGCCATCGCTCGCGCCATGCTAAAAAACGCGCCGATCCTGTTGTTCGACGAGGCCACCAGTGCGCTGGATGCCGAAGCCGAGCGCCAGGTGCAGGGCGCGCTGGCGCGGCTAGCAAAGGGCCGCACGACGATCGTTATCGCCCACCGCCTGGCAACGGTGGTCGGCGCTGATCTTATCTATGTCATCGATGAGGGCCGGGTGGTCGAATCCGGCGTTCACGCCGGCTTACTCGCCCAGAACGGCCTATATGCCCGCCTCGCCCGCCTGCAATTTGGCGACGACGAAGTCGACTCTGCGGTATCCACATAGGTAATTACCGCGTGATAGCCACAGGATTCGTTAACTTACGAGCACCGGATTGATAATCGGCGTTGTCTATGATCATTTATGTCCAAATTAACGCCAGACCGCTTGGCACAGCCAATTGAGTACTCGGTTAAATCAACCAGGGAATTTCGACATGACACAACAGCAGAAACCGTCGGTTTATAACAATTCCCGGTTCCGAGTGGTCGATTACAATTTCGACACCTTCGTAGGCCCGGCCGCGGGCGAACAGTTCAAGGACTTTACGCTCACCGAGCTCAAGACCGGCGATGACGTCAAGCTGTCCGATTTCACCGGCAAATGGGTGGTCGTGGAAACCGGTTCGTCAACCTGCTCGATGTACACCAAGAACATTCCCACCATGAAAGACGTGGCGGCCGAACTTCCCGACGTCCAGTTTGTCATGATCTACGTCCGCGAAGCCCATCCTGGCGAGCGGCTCGGCCCGCATAAATCGATGAAAGACAAGTACAGGGCGGCCCGCAAAGTTGCGCCGCGTTACGGCGAGTTCCGGCGGGTTCTGGTCGACAACATCGACGGTGATTTCCACCGCGCCTATGGCGGAATGCCCAACGTCGTCTATGTGATCCGCCCCGACGGCACGATCCATTATCGCTGCAACTGGGCGGCGCCGCACCTGATCAAAGCCGCGCTGGAAGACCGCGACAACCTACACAACGTTGAGAACGCGCCAGTGGCAGAACTACGCGCCTCGCGCGCCATGCCACACATGATCCGCACCATGTGGACCGGTGGTGCCATCGCGCTTTACGATTTCTTCAAGAATGCACCGCTGACCGTGACCAAGCACGTCAAGGTCGATGCCTATTACGAAAAGCATGGCCGCTTCCGCAATCAACCCCTGTCGCCAGAGGAGATTAAGACGCGTATGGAAGCGCCCGACGGCGCGGCCGAAGAAGAGACTAAGGTGCAGGCGGCCGAATAGAATCGTAGCGAAGAACCCAATGGGGAGCACACACTCTCCCACCGTCGGCCGGTCCACTCGTTGGGCCAACCAGCTGCGTTTGGAGTATGGGTCTCATTGGCCGTAAATAAGGGGTAAATTCCGCCAAATCCTGCTGACTCCTTATTTTAATTGGCGCGCCCGGCAGGACTCGAACCTGCGACCCCTTGATTAGGAATCAAGTGCTCTATCCGGCTGAGCTACGGGCGCTTACCGGTATTCGCTAACAGTAATGGCAAACATCGTCCGAAACGGCGGCGACAGCAAGGGCTATGCGTTACGCCACCGGCGGCCAGCCGCCCTCGGGTCGCACACCCTTGTACCAATCGAGGATCTGCTCGCCGGTCCACACATGCGTATCGTCGCGCCCGCACACATATTCTAGAATACGGCGTAGGTGCTTGACACGGTGCGGCACGCCCATGATGTAGGGATGCAGCGTGAAGCACATGATGCGCGACGAGCCGTCGGAGGCGTCCTCGATGAGCTGGTCGAACTCGTCAATCGCCCGGTCGGCGTACTCGGCCGCGCGGTGGCCCTGGATCAGCAGCATCGCCAGATCATTGAGCTCTTGCGTATAGGGGATGCTCACCATGGTGCCGTGCTTGGTGCGCAGGTCAACCGGCTGGTCGTCGAGTACCCAGTCGGCGACATATTCGAAGCCGGCCTCATGCAGCCAGTCAACGGTGTCGTGGGTCTCGGCCAACGCCGGGCCGAGCCAGCCCGCCGGCGGCTTACCCGCATATTCCGACAGCCGCTTGAAGACGCGGTGTATCATTTCGCGCTGGTCGGGCACAGCGGGTAGCGCCCGCTGGATCCAGCCATGGCCAGCCATATCCCAGCCCGATTCAAGGCTGGCGTCGACGATTTGCGGATAGTCGTCGCAGACCGAACCGTTGAGCACCAGCGTACCAGCAACGTCGAATTCGTCGAATATCTTTTTCAGCCGCCAAAACGCCACCCGCTGGCCGTATTCGTGCCAGGCCCAGTTGGGAATATCGGGTACACTCTTGTCGACCCCGCCGGGCGGATTGACCACGGTGCGTGGCATTGGCTGATCGATCATCCAGTTCTCGACATTGATGCACGGCCAGACCACCACCTTGGCGCCGCCGGGCAACGGTAGCGGCGGGCGTTCGTGGATCGGGCTGTAGTCGATCCGGTCGGTCGGCCACTCCAGGGTCATCTCTCTCTCCTAAATTTTTAATTTTCTTCGCGCAGGCGCACCGCCTCGCAGCCAACGGCGGCGCAGTCGTCATAGACATCGGTTTTCTCGCTCGACACCCGCACCGCGGCAACGGCGTCGAAGGTAAAACATAGATCCGCTATTTCCTCGACCAGGGTTTCCTGTAGATTGATGTGGCGGCCGTCGATCACCTGGTGCACGGCATCGTGCACCTGGTCGTAGTTGAACACTTCCGTGATGCTATCGCGTTGGGGCCGCTCGCCAGAACCCATGTAGAGCGTGATGTTGACCATCACTTTCTGGGTGCGGCCCTGCTCGGAATCGTGGATGCCGATATGGGCGTGAATTTCCAGATCACGAAAATATTTTTTACTGATCGAAAGGCCGCGTTCGAGCAGCCGGTGCTCGATCGGATCGATCGCTGGGACCATCGCTGAGTCCATGCTTACGCCCCGTTTTTGCCAGTATCGATGAACATAACATCGCGTTCGCTGGCGACAAGATGTTGGCCACCGTCAACCAACACTACTTCACCGGTGACGGCAACCGCAGCAACCAAGTAGCGCACAGCATCAGCGATATCATCCACCGTAGCACCGCGGCCCAGCGGCGTGCGACCATGGATAGCGGCGAACTGGCTCTGCGTCTGGTTGGCGCTCGGCAGGGTCAGACCCGGCGCCACACCGCACACACGGATGCGCGGCCCCAGCGCCAGCGCTAGCGTCGTTGTCAGACCGCCCAAGCCATATTTCGATAACGTGTAGGACAGAAAATCCGGGTTTGGATTGACCAGTTTCTGGTCGAGGATGTTGACGATCACGCCCTCGGCGTCGCCCGGTAGCTGTTCGGCAAAGGCGCGCGACAGCAGTACCGGAGCGCGCAGATTGACCGCCATTATGGCGTCGAAATCAGCCGCAGCGACTGAACTGATGTCGTCGGCGGCGAACATCGAGGCGTTGTTGACCAGACAACCCACTCCGCCGGTGACATCGACGGCCGCCGATACCAAAGCAGCAGCAGCAGCCGGATCGGACAGATCGGCGGCAATCGCCACCGCCTGTTCGCCGCGCGCCTCTATGGCGGCGACGGTTTCCGCCGCTTCCTTCTCCGATTGGTGGTAATGCACGACCACATGCCTGCCACCGTTAGCTAGCGCCAAAGCGATCGCCCGGCCAATACGCTGCGCACCGCCGGTTATAATCGCGCCGCGCGCCGATGTCGGCCTGGTCATGGCGTTTGCTTCATCATTTCGGTCGCCTTCAGCAATGCCGCCCGGACGCCCGGCTCGAGCGCCGAATGGCCGGCGTCAGCGATAATTTCGAGGCGCGCCTCGGGCCAGGCCTCGGCCAACCGGTTGGCGGTGGCCGGCGGACAGACCATATCGTAACGGCCCTGCACAATCACCCCCGGCAGGTGGCGGATGGCATCGACGTTGGCGAGCAGACCACCATTTTCGAGAAATGCATTATGGGCCAGATAGTGCGCCTCCAGCCGCGCCAGCGCCAAGGCGCCGGCGGGATCGCTCATCGCCGCGACGGCGTCACCGTTGGGACGCAGGATCGAGCAGGTCGCCTCGTAAGCAGCCCACTTCCGTGCCGCAGGAATGTGCACCTCCGGGTTGGGGTTCTCCAAGCGGCGGCGGTAGGCAGCGAGTAAATTGCCGCGCTCGTCCTCGGTCACGCCGTCGGCAAAGTCGCGCCACGCCTCTGGAAAGAACCGGCCCATACCGTACAGAAACCAGTCGACCTCTTCGGCACCACACAGAAAAACACCGCGTAGGATGAGCCCGCAACAGCGATGGGTGTGGGCCTGAGCGTAAGCCAGTCCCAGCATGCTGCCCCACGAGCCGCCGAAGACCAGCCATTGCTCGATATCGAGGACTTCCCGCAAGCATTCGATATCGGCGATCAAATGCCCGGTGGTATTGTCCTCAATCGACGCCGCGGGGGTCGATTTTCCGGCCCCGCGCTGATCAAACAGCACGATCCGGTAGTAACTGGGATCGAAGAAGCGGCGATGGGTCGGCGTCGTGCCCGCCCCCGGGCCGCCGTGCAGGAACAGCAGCGGAGCGCCATTGGGATTACCCGATTGCTCCCAATACATTACGTGCTTGCCGTCGAGCGGCAAGACCCCGGTCTCATAGGGAGTGATTTCCGGAAATAACTCTCTACGCACCAACGCTTCCTCCGAATTGGCTCGCAAGAGTGCCGCGACCGACCACGATGTCAACCTGCTAACACAATCAAGCGCCAGATTATTAGCTATTAAGCCATATAATGAGCCAATAAACTCGCTACGCCTAATTTGGTTAATTTTGCCGCTGACGCTGGTCTTCACCGCGCTCGGGCCGACCAGCACAAATCACGGCCTGCCGCATAATTTTGCCGACCTTGCCGCCGGCGACAGCGCGGTGGTGCTAGCCACGCCAGGGCGGCCGCCTACGTCAGCGCCGTGGGCCAGAAACTCGGCCGTCACTCGGACCTCCCGGACCTGAAATATACCTTCACGGTGCTCGACAGCGACATGATCAACGCCTTCGCGCTGCCGGGCGGGTACGTTTACGTTA
The DNA here is from genome assembly GCA_964530225.1 of uncultured Rhodospirillaceae bacterium. Classification (GTDB taxonomy): domain Bacteria; phylum Pseudomonadota; class Alphaproteobacteria; order UBA6615; family UBA6615; genus CAZHBA01. The sequence goes on from CAZHBA010000103.1 coordinate 34,685, forward strand.
GCCGCGGCCTGTTGGCGCTGGCCAATACGGAAGCCGGGCTCGCCGGCGTTCTGGCACACGAAATCGGCCATGTAACGGCACGCCACAGTGCGCAGCGCTACAGCTCATCGATCGTTACAAGCCTCGGTACAGTAATACTTGGGATCGTCGTGGGTGGCGACGTGGCGCGACTGGGTCAGCAGGGTGCCGCGATTTACCTACAAAGCTACTCGCGCGATCAGGAATTCGAAGCCGATAAGCTGGGTGTACGCTACCTGGCGCGGGCTGGTTACGAAACCGAATCGATGGCATCGTTCCTGTCGTCGCTACAGGCCTACAGCACACTCGAGGCAAAAACTAGCGGTCTGCCCGACCCGGCGTCGCGCTACAACATCATGGCGACCCATCCGCGTACCGGCGACCGTGTCGCCGCCGCGATCAAGGCGGCGCAAACGACGGCGGTCGCCAACCCGCGGATCGGCAATATCGACCATCTCAACGCCATCGATGGTATCGTGTTCGGCGGATCCACGGGCCAGGGTTTCGTCAGGGGCCGGGTGTTCGCGCACAAAGTCCTCGGGTTTAGCTTCGAGGTGCCGGAAGGTTTTCATTTGGCCAACAGAACCCGGCAGATCGTCGCCCACGGGCCGGAAAAATCGTCGATATTGTTCAACGCCAACACAAAAGCCTATCGCGGCCGCATAACATCGTACTTGACCAATGTCTAGGCGCCGTCGGCAAAACTCTTCGATGTCGAAACCATCAATATTAACGGCATGGAGGCCGCGACGGGGTCTATCCGCCTTACCCCGCGCAGCGGTTCGGTCGATGTGCGCCTCGTCGCGATCCGCTTTGGCCCCAAGAAAATTTACCGCTTTTTGTTCGCCACCCCGCCGTCGTTGACACAAAAATTGAGCCTGCCTCTGCGGCGCACGGCCTTCAGCTTTCGGCGGCTTTCAGAAGGCGACAAAGCCAATCTCAAACCGTGGCGCGTGGTAACGCCAACGGTTACGCCGGGTAGCAAGGTGGCTCAGCTTTCGAGCAATTTTCCCCTGCCCGGCCCGAAGGGAGAGTGGTTCCGGGTACTGAACGGACTGGCGCCAAATTCTCAACCCTTCCCCGGTCAGAGGATTAAGTTGGTCGCCGACTAGCGGGCCGCTACGTTTCTAGTGTTTCGACCACGGCCCCTGCCGCATCGAGGCAGACCGCAATCAGGGAGCCACCCCGGCCGGCGCCACCGTCGACGCTAATAGTGTACGGGCCCTCGGTCAGGCCGCCCGCCTGCTCGTTGAAACCACGAACAATGCACGCAAAGTCGCCATAGGGTTCGCTAACTCCATCGAAACCCGGCGATGGCCACCAGTAACTGTCCTTTTGGGTTTCCAGCGGCCGGCTGACATCTAGGCCGGCGTTGACGAACAACATTGGGGCGCTGTCGGCATCGCTGGGCTTGGTTACCGCCGCCCTGCGTAGCGTCGACAAAAACCGTGTGTGGCCGGCGTGTGCATGTACCGCGTCGCGTAGCAATGTCGTCCACCTGGCACAGGCCGGTGCCCCGGAGCGCGCCGCTACGATACCATCAGCGGCATTCCCGCCATACGCCTTTAGGGTAGCGTCGATACCCTGGTCAAGCATCCAGGTTAAGACTTCGGCCGGGTTGAGCGCTAACTGTAGTTGCAGCAGCTTCTGCCACATCTCTTCTTGGGCGCCGCGCAGAATGGCGACATCGCCGGCAAACATGCCCTGGGTGCCGATGACAGCGCGCCGGAACGCCAGCAATTGATCAACCGCGCCGACCGAATTACTACCCCAGCCTATTACATTGCCCAGATAGACAAGCCGGTCGCCAGCCCGATAACGCTGCGCTATTTCCTGATGCAACCGAGCCAGCTTTTCGGCTTCGCCATGAACGGACGCCACCGCCCAAACTCGCTGCGGGTGGCGCAAAATGGCAATCTTGTCGGTATCGACTAAGGGGAGCGACATGTGATGGGCGCTGCATGGGGTTAATCTGTCAGAACATGAATCAAGCGTCCGCGTCGCCACAAGCGGGATTTACCAGTTTGCTGATTTTAGGCATAAAAAAACCGGGCATGGACCACCGTGCCCGGCATTTACTTAGTGTTCACGTGTGACTTAAGCCGTGTTCAGTAGAGTTTCCAGTTTGTCGACCGCCATCTCGTGTTCGACCTGTTCGACCGCCGCTAACTCGCGGGCCAAGCGTTCAAGCGCCGCCTGATACATCTGACGCTCCGAATAGGACTGATCGGGTTGATCGGCGTTGCGGTGAAGATCGCGCACCACTTCGGCGATCGCCACCGGATCACCTGAATTGATCTTGGCTTCGTATTCCTGGGCCCGCCGACTCCACATCGTCCGTTTAACGCGCACTTTGCCCTTCAGGGTTTTCAGCGCGCTGTCGATGATTTTACGGCTGGAGAGCTTACGCAGACCGGAAACCTTCACCTTCTTGATGGGAACGCGTAAAATCATGCGTTCTTTTTCAAAGCTGACTACAAACATTTGCAGCTTCTGGCCGGCGATTTCGCGGTTCTCAATACCGGTAACTTTACCAACACCGTGTGTCGGGTAAACAACGTAATCACCTTTGCAAAATTCCAGATCTTTAATCACTTTCTTTTTTGAGTTTGTCTTTGTACTCGATTTCGTTTTCGTACTCGTCGCCATATTTGCCTACTTGTCTGCTACATAATAATTGCGTTGATTTAGCACCACCTTTGAATGGATCGGTCAGGTTTGCATCCTTCGCGTTATTGGCTTCTGGCTCGCGATATCAGACACAAAGCAAGGGACAGCCGTTCTGTACCGAGAAAGGCCGCCCCCTGTTACCGTTCGGTAATATAACACAAAAATCAGGCAAATAACAGTCGGCCGTGGGCGCCGGTGGCTAGAAATTACAGCTAATTCGGGGCTATGCGGTGTTTATATGCCGGTTAATCGTCTTGGCCCGGCTTGTCGCTGAAGTATTTTTCAAACTTTCCTTCTTCAGATTTAAAGTTATCTGCGTCAGGTAACGGATCCGATTTGGTCGTCACATTCGGCCATTTTTCCGAGTATTCCCGGTTCAGTTCGAGCCATTTCTCGGCTTCGCCCTCGACATCGGGAATGATCGCTTCCACCGGGCATTCTGGCTCACACACGCCACAGTCGATACATTCGTCAGGATGTATCACCAGCATGTTTTCGCCTTCGTAGAAACAATCCACCGGACAGACTTCCACGCAGTCGGTGTACTTGCATTTGATGCAAGCCTCGGTCACCACGTACGGCATGTTTAATTCCTTCCTTAACTTATCCTAATTCGCTGCGAGACTCGATCCCAGAACTACACCTTCCTATGCAATCACCCGTTTTCGCGCCTCACCGCTTTCCCTATCGCTAACGTAAAGCAGGCCGGCGACGCGCCGCAATAGGTTCGCTTCGTGATCGTGCACTACACCGTCGGCATAAACCACACGCCACAGCATCTCAATCATTTCGACGCGCTCGTCGTGATCGAAACCGTCGCGAATGCGGCTGGTAAACCGCGACAGTTCCACTGCATTTTCGGCAACCTCGTCGGCTAATTCGACCACCGAGGACACCGCTTCATCAGATAATTCGAACTTGGCACGCACCAGATCGACGATCACACCACGTTCGTCGTCGCCAATGGTGTCGTCCATGCGTGCGGTTTCGACCAGCAATACAGCCGCCGCGAGTTCTAGCTCGTCCACGGTGTGCTGCCCCGGGCCTTGCGGGTCGGTTTCGCCCGCCGCGAACATCTTTTTAAGTCGATCCAACATGGATGCGGGTTTACACGCGATTTACTCCGACAACAACCGCGGGCCAGTTAGCGATTTCCAGGATTATTTAAACGGTCGATGGCGCGGCGGTCGCGCTTGGTTGGACGCCCCGCACCGGGTTCGCGCTGTGCGCTTGTCAGCGACCGTTTCGGCCTTGGCACCGGTGCCGGCGACAGGTCTTCGTAGAGGGTCTGCGCCTCGGGAGCCGGACTGCGCCGCACGCCCAAGGCAACCACGCGCACCACCCAGATGCGGCGGCCCAGGGGAAACGTCAGAACATCATCGGGCCGCAGCGCATAGTTTGGCTTGCGCACCGGCGTGCGGTTAACCCGCACCGCGCCGGAGCGGCAGAGCGCCGTAGCCTGGGTTCGTGTCTTGCACAGACGGGTGTACCAAAGCCATTTATCGAGGCGCAAGGTATCGGTTTCCGTCATTTAGTCGCGCCTGAATCCCGATTTTAATTGGCCTAATATAGCGAATGGCGAATCCGGATCGACGGCACGGGCCGCACGCCGTTTCGGCGCCTTAGGCGCCGTCCGCTTGCGGGTACGGCGCCGAGCCACGCGCAACGTATCCTCGCTGAGGGTTACCGCGTAACCGTAACCGCGCAACACTTGCGCAAAATCTTCGGGGCCAGCGCCGATCGCATTCATCATCGCCGGTGCCACTTCGAAGGCGCCGTCACGGCTCGACCGGCGCACATCAGCCAACAACCGCTCCAGCAGGTCGGCGCGCACCGCCAGCGGCCCGGCAGGGCAAAATCCCAGCGCCAGGTACCATTTCGCCGGCACCCCGTCAGCGCACGGTAGCGATGTTGCACCGCCATCGGGGATCTGGGTCGGCACGTCCTGACCGGCATGCACCGACCACAACAGGCCCTTCAATGCAATCAGCTTCCCCTTGAGCATCACCGGCATGTAGGTCATTTCAACGCCGATCCGCACGCCGGCGCGCGCCAAGGTTTTGCGTTCATCATCAGAGAAATTGCTTTTACGGTCGACGGCAAGATCGCGAACGCTGCACCCCAGACCCTCGGTTAAACGGAACGCTAACCCGCGCACCGCGCCAGCAAATTTCGCGTCGCGCAAGTCGAGAAGTGGTCCAACCTGGGCCTGCAAATAGGTGTCGAACCAGCGCGCTAGGCGCTGGCGCACCTGCTCGCGCGCCGGACCGTCGATGAGATCGCTGGCAAGTACATCAAAATGGGGTCGAAGCACCGCCGCACCCGCCGCAAGTTTTGCCAATTGGGCGTCGCGCCAGCGGATTTTGCCGTCTGCGAGATCAATGGTGAAAGCGTCGTCTTCGGCAGCAACAATTTCGCCTACCCAATCAGCAATTGTCTCGCGCAGAACTCGGTTTACGGCCGCCATAAGACGGGTACTGGCGGCCACTTCGCTATCGATGGGCACGAAGCGAAACCCGTCGAGCTGCCCCACTTCATCGCCCTCGACTGTCACGCGCCCATCACTGCCGACATCCGCCAACAAAGTTTTGCGCTCGCGCAAGCGCTGCACCAGAACCGCCGTCTTGCGGTCGACAAAACGTTGGGTCAGGCGATCGTGCAACGCATCGGAAAGCTTGTTTTCCAGCTCACCGGAGCGCTGTTGCCACCCCACCGCATCGTCGAGCCATTCGCGGCGGTGGGACACATAGGTCCAGGTGCGCACACCGGCGATGCGCGCAAGCAAGGTATCGATATCGCCATCGGTGCGGTCGAGCCGATCGACGGCACGGTTAATCCAGTCACTGGGTATCCGCGCCTCCGTCGACATCAGAAACTTATATATACGGGTGATTAGTCGCGGGTGCGATCCGCTGAGGTCGCCAAGGAAATCGGGGATCCGGCAGACATCCCACAACAGGCGTACCGCCTTGGGATGGGCCGCCATATCGGCAACATCGGGCGACGCGATCGCCGCAACTAACGCGTTATAGTCGTCGGCCGAACGCGCCCGGCGCAGTTCCGGCACCGACGGACGGGCTTCGAGGCTACGCTTGAGGTTTTCGGGCGAGGCGAAGTCCAAATCGGTAGCGCGCCAAAATAGCGTGCGGATCGAATCGAACTTGTGATCCTCCAACGCCACCACCAACTCAGGGTGGAAAGCATCGAGATCAGCCGTCGGGCCAAAGGTGCCGTCGGTCATATAACGGCCGGCCCGGCCCGCGACCTGGGCGATTTCAGCCGGCGCCAAATGGCGGAAATAGCTACCGTCGAATTTCCGCAGTGACGAAAAGGCGACATGGTCGATGCCCATATTAAGGCCCATGCCGATGGCATCGGTGGCGACTAAATAGTCGACTTCGCCGGCTTCATATAAGCCTACCTGGGCGTTGCGGGTGCGCGGGCTCAGCGCGCCGAGCACAACCGCGGCCCCGCCCCGTTGGCGGCGTAGCAATTCGGCCAGCGCGTAGACATTGGCGGCCGAAAACGCCACCACAGCGGTGCGTGGTGGCAAGCGGGTTAATTTCTTCGGTCCGGCGTAGCTCAGCCGCGAAAACCGTTCGCGGCGCGAAAATTCGGCCGCCGGCATCAGCTTGCGCAGGATCGGCGCCATCGTCTCGGAGCCCAGGAACATAGTCTCCTGGGTGCCGCGCGCGGATAGCAACCGTTCGGTGAAAACATGACCGCGTTCGGCATCAGCACAGAGCTGAATCTCGTCGATCGCCATGAAGACGACTTGTAGATCCTGGGGCATCGCCTCGACGGTACACAGGAAATAACGCGGATTATCGGGAATAATACGTTCTTCACCGGTAATCAGGGCGGCGGAACCGGTGCCACGCAAGCGCACCACACGATCATAATTCTCGCGCGCCAGCAAGCGCAACGGGAAGCCTATTATGCCGGTCTCATGACCCAGCATGCGGTCGATCGCCAGATAGGTCTTGCCGGTATTGGTCGGTCCAAGAACAGCCTTCACAGAGCGAGCATCGGAAAACGTCATAGCCATAGATTCGGCCTCTGGTCGGTCGATTGCAACCATTAGAAATGAGAACTTGCAGCGTGGCGCCTCAACCCTCATATGTGCCCCCGAAAGCAGGCTAAACAAGCGCGACGAGGACATCGATGAATACCGCTGCTAATGACAGCACCCCAAAGGCGGAAACCCATAATTTCCAGGCCGAGGTCGCCCGGCTGCTGGATATCGTCGCCCATTCGCTTTACAGCGATAAAGAGATATTCCTGCGCGAGCTGGTGTCGAATTCGTCCGACGCTTGCGACAAGCTGCGCTACGAGGCGCTAACCGACTCTACCCTGCTCGATGGCGACGGCGATCTCAAAATAACCATTACCCCCGATGCCAAAAAGCGTACCCTCACCGTTGCCGATAACGGTATCGGCATGGGCCACGAGGAGCTGGTTGACAACCTGGGCACGATTGCGCGCTCGGGCACAGCCGCCTTCGTTGAGCAGGTCGACAAAGATGAGAACAGCGACAGTAACCTAATAGGCCAGTTCGGCGTTGGCTTTTATTCCGCCTTCATGGTCGCCGATAAGGTCACCGTCACCAGCCGCCGCGCCGGTAGCAACGAAACATGGCAATGGGAGAGTGACGGCAAGGGTAGTTTCGAAATCACCTCGGCGGGCGCGGGCATCCCACGGGGCACGACCGTGACGCTGCACCTAGCCAAGGGCGAGAAGGAATTCCTCGAGCCGCCACGTATCGGCCATATCATCAAGACCTATTCCGACCACATCGCCATTCCGATCAACCTGACCGGCGCGGAAGGCGAGCCCGAGCAGCTCAATGCAGCATCGGCTCTATGGTCGCGGCCGCGCAGCAATATCAACGAAGAGCAGTACACCGAATTTTACCATCACGCCGGGCACATGTTCGACGAACCCTGGCTGACCCTGCATAACCGCGTTGAAGGTAAAATCGAGTACACCAACCTGTTGTTCGTGCCGTCGAGCCAGCCGTTCGACCTGTTCCAGCCGGAACGCAAAACCCATGTGAAGCTTTATGTGCGCCGCGTCTTCATCACCGACGATTGCGAGGATTTGCTGCCTGCCTGGCTGCGCTTCGTTCGCGGCATCGTCGACTCCGAAGACCTGCCGCTCAATGTCAGCCGCGAAATGCTGCAAAGGAATCCAATACTGGCTAAAATCCGCAGCGGTTTGGTCAAGCGTGTTCTCAGCGATCTTAAAAAGAAAGCCAAGAAGGACACCGAAGGCTATGCGTCTTTCTGGAATAATTTCGGCGCCGTATTCAAAGAAGGCCTGTATGAGTCGGGCGATTACCGCAAAGATCTGTTGGCGCTCGCTCATTTTCACTCGACCGGCCAAGAAGGCCTGACCAACCTTGCCGACTATGTTTCCCGCATGGCCGAGGGCCAGGAAGATATTTTTTATATTTCCGGCGAAAACCTGGAAGCGGTTGCCGCCTCACCCCAGCTTGAGGCATTCCGAGCGCGCAACATCGAGGTTCTGTTGATGGTCGATCCGGTCGACGAGTTCTGGCTGCCGATGGTCAACGAGTTCGACGGCAAGAATTTCCGCTCTGCGACCCGCGGCGATATCGATCTAGAAACGATTGGTACGGCGCCGGAAACCGGCGACGAACCAACTCCTGGCGAAGATAATGCGCTGTCGAGCCTGACCGCCCTACTCAAGCTGACCCTAATCGACGCAGTGAAGGACGTGCGCGAAAGCAACCGCCTGACCAATAGTGCGGTGTGCTTGGTGGCCGCCGACGACGACATGGATATGCACATCGAACGCATGCTGCGCCAGCACAAGCAGGTGGAGACCGGAGCCAAGCGCGTTCTTGAGATAAATCCCAAGCACCCGTTGATCTGCCGGCTCGCCGAAACCGTGGCGGAAAAGGGTGGCGAGGCCTCCGGCGACCTCGACGACGTCGCCTGGCTGCTACTCGATCAGGCGCGCATTATCGAAGGTGAAACGCCGCCCGATCCGGCGGCGTTCGCCCGGCGCATGACGGATGTTATGACGAAGGGTCTACCCGAATAACGAAGCTAGCTTCAGCCGGGCCGGCTACCAGAATTAGCCAGAGCAACGTCACCACCGGATTTACAAAGATCACCATCGCGCCAACTATGAGTTGCCGGGGCTTCACGCGCCAATCAATTGACGGTGACACCCATTCATGCGGCGTCTGCCAATATATTGCGCAACACATACTGCAGAATGCCACCGTGGCGGTAGTATTCGACCTCGTCGAGGGTATCGATGCGGCACAATAATGGAATTTCGCGCACCACGCCGGCGGCATAGGTAATCTTACAGGCCACATCCATGCGCGGCGTGATCCCGGCTTCGATACCGGTCAGGTCGATTATTTCCGTGCCGTCGAGGCCAAGTTGCTCACGGTCGAGACCGTCCTTGAACTGCAGTGGCAACACGCCCATGCCGACAAGGTTCGAACGATGGATGCGCTCGAAGCTTTCGACGATCACCGCCTTGGCCCCAAGCAGGCGTGTGCCCTTGGCCGCCCAGTCGCGGCTCGATCCAGTGCCGTACTCCTTGCCGCCGAAAATCACCAGCGGCACGCCTTTGGCCTGGTAGCGCACCGCGGCGGCGTACACCGACATCTGTTCACCGGACGGCTGGTGGACCGTGACCCCACCCTCGGTGCCCGGCGCCATTTCGTTGCGGATGCGGATATTGGCAAAAGTACCGCGCATCATCACTTCGTGATTGCCGCGCCGCGAGCCGAACGAATTGAAATCGACCGGGCGAACCTGATGCATCTTGAGATAATCGCCCGCCGGGCCGTCTTCCTTAATCGAGCCCGCCGGTGATATGTGATCGGTGGTCACGCTGTCGGCCAGAATCATCAGCGGCCGGGCGCCGACGACATCGGAAATTTCGCCCGGCTCGGGCTCCATGTCCTCGAAGAAGCTGGGGTGGCGGACGTAAGTCGAGCCATCGTTCCACTGATAGGTCAGACCGGTAGCGGTCTTGATATTTTGCCACATAGGGTCACCGGCGAAGACGTTGTCGTAGCGGTTGCGGAACATTTCCGGCGTCAGCACGTTTTTCAAAATCTCGGATATCTCGGCGTTCGACGGCCAGATGTCCTTGAGAAACACATCGTTGCCGTCACCGTCCTGGCCCAACGGATCGTTGTACAGATCGACCTTCGTCGAGCCAGCTATCGCATAGGCGACGACCAGCGGCGGCGACGCCAGATAATTGAGCTTGGTGAGCGGG